>DAIEQT010000307.1 GCA_027347545.1 Ignavibacteria bacterium
CGGAACGCCTTTTGACTACTTTACTATTTCTGCCGGCGGCAGATATAGACTGCTTGAAGATAAACTAACTCTTACGGCAACGTTAAGCCCGAGCTTTGGTGATTTTGAGAGACAAGCGCTGGAGTTTGTTGCAGATTACAACGTGCTGAGAAACCTTAACTTAGCTTTTCAAACACGTATTTATAGAATCCCGGGCAAGACAACAAATTCGATCATCGGCTTAATTACCCGTTACAATATATAGACGATGCCCCCCACAAATATTAAAAGGAACAGTTTACTTGTTCCGGTTTTAGTTTTTGCATCCATTCTTGTGTTGGTTTTAATGCTAACGCAAGAATGGATTTTTACATTCCGGCCCCTTAAAGAACTCGAACTAAAATTAATTGATGACCGTTTCCGGCAGCGTGGCAAAATTGAGCTTGGCGATTCTTCCAAAGTTATTATTCTTGAAATCAAACAAGAAACATTCGACCAAATCCCGCCCCCTTATAACAAATGGCCCTGGCCCCGCTCAATATTTGCGCACGTGATTGAAAATTTAACTGAGGCTGGTGTAAAAGCAATTGGGATTGATATTGTTATGTCGGACGGAGATTCATTTTCCTCAGAGAATGATTCGATGCTGGCTAAACAAATTAAAAAATCGAGGAAAGTTGTAGTAGCCGGAAAAGTTGATGATACTCAAGAGCAAAAAAAGCTGGCTCGCGAAACGAATACTGATAAAATTTACGAAGACTTTCAAAATATCTTTTTCTTTGCCGATAGCTCTATTGGGATTGTAAACACTCTTTCCGATAATGATGGAGTTTACAGACGCTACCTTCCTTATGCTTCTGTAACCACTGTTAATAAACACATTCCAAGTTTCAGCTATGCACTTCTCAATAAGTATTATGGTTTGAAAAATGATTACACCGCTTCCAGAGGTGATGATTATTTCAATTATAACAATAAAAGAATTCCACAATTTGATAGATACAGTACGCTGGTAAATTTTTACGGCGCGAGCGGTACCTTTAAAAGAATTGCTTTGGCAGACGTTCTTGATGACAAAGAATATAAAACAATAGATGAAATTGATCTTAATGAAGAGCTGAATACTTGGGATAGAGAAGATGGTCTGCTGCAAAGTGGAATTTTCAAAAATAAGATTGTGCTTATCGGTTCTACAATGCCGGAAGACAAGGATATTTTCCCGGTGTCTTTTAGCGAAGGGTGGCGCTCCGGCGATAACTTAATGTATGGTGTTGAGTTTCATGCCAACGCAATTCAAAATGTTATCAATAACGATTTCTTGGAGAAGCAAACCAAATTCACTGAGATTCTTTTCATTTTCTTCATAACCGGATTTTCTTTCTTTGGAACATCCTTTCTGCGGAAGATAAAACTTCGCTTTGGCTTTCTAGTCGAGGTTCTCAACTTCATCGTGGTTTTGGTTCTACTGTTCGTCATTTATCAAGCTGGCGTTTATTTTTTCATACATGCAAAAGTTGTTACAGCTATCGTTAGTCCGGCAATCGGTGTGGTCTTTGGTTATTTCGGCAGCACAGCATTTCATTTTCTAAAAGAGCGCCAGCAAAATGTTTTGATTAAAGGGATGTTTTCCCAATACGTTAATACGCAGGTTGTGCAAGAGCTTTTAGCTAATCCGGATAGACTAAAACTTGGGGGCGATAAGAAAAACGTAACAGTTCTATTTAGTGAC
>DAIEQT010000332.1 GCA_027347545.1 Ignavibacteria bacterium
AGAAGGAAACTCGGACCGAAGAGCTGCGGCGTCGGTTAAAAAGTTCGCGCAGAAATACCCGCACAAAATGATGAAGCCGTGGCCCCAATCCGGTTCAAAGGCCCGTGTTGCTCATATGACTCAAAAAGATTTTTACGGTACGGAAAAATCCACTACACTTAAAAATGATGATGTAGTTAGAATTGAATTTGTTGATGCAAGTGGCAACACAACTATTCTAAAAGAGAAATTAAAACTGCTTGCCGGTGAAGTTATTGATACTGCCGTAATGAATGTGAAAGAATTAAGAAAGTTTTATGCTGAACAAATTGCAGAGGCAAAGAAAGATAACGTTCTTCTCTCGCTTCACTTAAAAGCTACCATGATGAAAATTTCCGACCCAATTATGTTTGGTCATGCCGTTTCTGTTTACTACAAAGATGCGCTCGAAAAACACGCTGATATTCTTAAAGAAATTGGCGCAAATGTAAATAATGGGCTTGCGGGAGTGCTTGAAAAACTTAGCAAACTTCCTAAAGAAAAAAGAGAAGAGATTGAAGCAGAAATAAATAAGGTTTATGAGACTCAGCCGGAATTGGCTATGGTTGATTCAAGATTAGGGAAGACTAATCTTCACGTTCCTAACGATGTAATTGTTGATGCTTCAATGCCAAACATCGTTCGCGATGGCGGAAAGATGTGGAACCGCAAAGATGAACTTCAAGATTGCGTTGCACTAATTCCCGACCGTTCTTACGCGACCATTTATAAGGAAATTATTGAGGATGCAAAATCTAAAGGACAGTTCGATCCCGCAACAATGGGCGCGGTTTCTAATGTTGGATTGATGGCTCAAAAAGCAGAGGAATATGGTTCGCACGATAAAACTTTTGAAGTAAAAGGTAATGGTGTAGTTCGTGTGGTTAATTCGAGCAATGAGGTGTTGCTAGAACAAAACGTTGAAGCCGGCGATATATTTAGAATGTGCCAGGCAAAAGATGCGGCAATTAAAGATTGGGTAAAGCTTGCTGTAAATAGAGCCAAATCAAGCGGCTCTCCGGCTATTTTCTGGCTCGATGAAAACAGAGGACACGATGCTGAAATAATTAAAAAGGTTAATAAATATTTACTTGAACATGATACGACTGGACTCGAGATAAAAATTATGACTCCGGTCGCTGCAATGAAATATACGTTGGAAAGAGTTCGTAAAGGTTTGGATACAATCTCTGTAACCGGAAATGTTCTGCGCGATTATTTAACCGATTTGTTTCCAATTTTAGAGTTAGGAACAAGCGCAAGAATGCTTTCGATTGTTCCATTATTAAATGGCGGCGGATTATTTGAAACGGGTGCCGGCGGATCAGCTCCAAAACATGTTCAACAGTTATTAAGTGAAAATCATCTTCGCTGGGATTCGCTTGGTGAGTATTGCGCGCTTGTTCCTTCTTTTGAAATGATAGCGGATAAAACCGGAAACGTCAAAGCTACTATTCTGGCAGAAACACTTGATGTTGCAATAGGAAGGTATTTAGAAAATTCCCGCTATCCATCCAGAAAAGTTGGAGAGATTGATAACCGAGGAAGTTCTTTCTACTTATCTTTTTACTGGGCTGAAGCTTTAGCTGAACAAAATACAGACCTTGCAATGAAAGAGCGTTTTTCAGAAATAGCGAAAGCGATTAAGGAGAATGAAAATCAAATTGTAAGTGAGTTAATTTCTGTTCAAGGAAAGCCGGCCGATATTGGCGGTTATTACAAACCGATTGATGAAATGGCTAATGCGGTTATGCGTCCAAGTAAAACTTTAAATAGAATTATTGATGAAATGTAGAACAAAGAATCCAGAGCTTACCTCTGGATTCTTTTTATCGTTAGTGTCAATATGTTATTAGTAATGTATGACAAAGTTCAGAGAAAAGTTTAGAATAGAAAGTACACGATTGAAGGAGTGGGATTATTCTAATCCATGGTGGTATTATGTTACGATAAATACCAAAGATCATGTTGAGTATTTTGGAGAGATTGATAAAGGTGTAGTGATTTTGAATGATGTAGGAAAAATAGTTGAAGATGAATGGCTTAAAACCAAGGAGATAAGAACAAATGTAGATCTGGATTATTTTGTGGTAATGCCAAACCACTTACATGGGATAGTAATCATTAATGGGGCTGAAGTAGAGACGCACCGAGTGCCCAATGCTGTCAGGTTAGCAGTCTTAGTTTGAAAAAATGAAAAAGCAGAACGCTGATTTGTTAAGATGATTAAGATTTTTTATGATTTATCCTAATCGATCATAAAAATCATAATTAATCTGCGTGCTAACAATCTTAA
>DAIEQT010000333.1 GCA_027347545.1 Ignavibacteria bacterium
AATGTAAGCATGATGCCAGCCTTTGCCAGCCGGAGTTCTTGTGTACTTTCTAAGATTATCTTCGGTAAAAATATTTTGCAGCAAGCGGCGGAGAAAATGATTGTTAACAGAATTAATTACTGCTTCAAACTCTTCAATCATTACATGAAGAGGACGGCGGGATTTGGGAAGGAAATCTTCGGGAGAAACATCGTCTTCGCTTGTTGCTACTCGCCATTTTTCAATTCTAATTTGAGGCGCGCCGTTAAACTCTTCAATTATGCCCGCAACTTTAGCAATAGCACCTTCTCTAAGTTTTAGATAGGACGATTCAACATTATCCCAAACTTTTGCCGGCAACGTAAGTGTGCTGTCTCTAAGTTCTAAGTTTAAAAACGATTTCCCGTTCTTAGAGGTTTTAATTTCACTCTTGTTCACAATTAAGAAAAGGGTAAAATCATCTCCAATTGTAAATTCATTTAAATCTTTTTGATCAAGCATAATTGCGCTAGTCTTTATTCTATTTCAATTTATTAAAAATAATTAGAAGGGGAAAGGTTAGTTTTCAACAAATTTAATTACGCTTTCTAGCGGCAGTTTAACTGAAACAGTTCTATTTACTAACTCAACGGAAACAGAAAGCCATTTTTCCTTATTAACTACTTTAATAATACCAACTACACCTTCGAAAGGTCCTTCGGTAATCTTAACCTGCTGCCCGGCTTCAAGTCCGTGTGTAACAAATACGTCAGGAGTATCCAAAAGCATTTTCTTCAAGCTTTCAATTTGCCATTCTGGAATGATAGATGGCTTGCCGGAAAAGCAAATGACTTTAACTACAGATTCTTGTTGAACCGCATAAAGTCTTTCTTTTTCATCAACGTGAGCAAAAACATATCCGCTAAAGAGCGGAATGCGGATTTTCTTTTTTCTGTCGCTCCATTGGCGTAAAGTAATGATGGTTGGCAGAAAATATTCGATGGATAAATTTCCAAAGAGCTCGGCTGTTTTAAATTCTTGACGGGGTTTTGTATAAAATGCCAGCCAATTTTTTTCGTTAGTAGCTTGTATAGCCATAATCAATCCTTATCAGTATTAGGTATATTCATCCAATTGATTTAGTACAAGCATTCCTTTATAGAATCAACTAATTGCTGTTGATCAACCGGTTTAGAAAGCAGTTTCTCAACACCAAGCCTCATATATTTTTTCGAAATTTCTTCGGTAAGCTTTGCAGAAATAACAATGATAGGAAATGCTTTATTATTTTCTTTTTTTTGAATTGCTTCAACGAGCTGAATTCCGTTCATCAACGGCATATCGTGATCGGTAATTACAACTGTAGGCAGAAGATCGCGGTAAGTATTAATTGCTTCATAACCGTTAGAAGCAAAACAAACCTCAAAGTTGCTCATCGAGTGTTCAATCATTCTTTTATAAAGACTTTGTGTAGCATAATCATCTTCAACTAGTAGAATTATATTTTTAGCTTCCGGAATTGTTAAGTGGAATTCGCTTCCTTCTCCAACTTGCGAGTAAAACCAAACTTGCCCGTTATGTTTATCAATAATTTCTTTTACCAGAGTTAAACCCAAACCGCTTCCTTTTTCTCCGCCGGTTCCCTGCAAAGAAAATTTCTGGTCTATGCGGAAAAGCTTAGATTGGTTTTCCTCTGATATTCCCAAGCCTTCATCACGGACAACTATTTCAACAAAACCTTCTTTAAAACGGCTGGCGCTTATGTGAATATCTTTTACTTCAGGAGTGTATTTGATAGCGTTGCTTGCTAAATGAACAATAGCCTGACCGATTAATCTTTCGTCTGCATTTATAGAAAGGTCGGAGGCAATATCAACCTTCACGTCTATATTTTTTCTTATAGCATCGCCGGTTAATGGAGTGATTGCTGTTGTTATTACGTGTTTTACATTCAGCCGGACTGGTTCAACTTTAATTCTGCCGGTTTGCAAACGACTCCAATCGAGTAAGCAGTTAATAAGATTTAGTTGTGTTTTTGATGCGTCATAAATGTAACGTAAGTATTCATTTCGTTCTTCTTCCGAAATTTCTGCTTCGTTAAGTAAAATTTCAGAAAAGCCAAGCAGTGTAGTAAACGGTGCTCGTAAATCATGTGATATAATTGAAATAAATTTATCTTTTTGTACGTTCAAGTCCTTTAGAGAATCGTTTTGCGCTTGCAGCACAGCTTCATTTTTTTTGATATCGGAAATATTGATTAAAGTGCTTTTTCGGCAGGTAATTTGCCCATTATCCCGCTCAAGAAGAATTTGGTCATTCACCCAAACGGGTTCTCCATTTTTGGCGATAATACGGTAAGTTAGCTCTAAGTAATTTTTCTGAGGATTGCTTTCAAACTCAATAAGTGAACGCCTCACTTCTGATGAATCTTCGTCGTGAATAAGCGAGTAATGATTATCCGGCAGTTGTTTAATCTCATCACTGCTATAGCCGGTGATATTAAAAATAGAATCAGAAACAAATGTATCTAATGAAACATCGCCCCGTTTAGCTATAAACGCAATGTTTTTTGAGCCGCTGCTAAACTGGCTTAAAAGTGAATAATCGTTTTGGGTATTGTTCATTAAAAATTTCTCATGGCACTGAAACTAATATAATAAAATCAATCCTATCTTTCTTGTGTTTTACACCAATTAGTTCATAAGGCTCAACTTGTAACTAAAACCTAGTTTGTTTCCTCGCCTGTAGTTTTAGTTGGAATTCCAAGCTCATCCATTTTTCTGTAAAGAGAAGAGAGCCCAATATCCAATGCTTTGGCAGCCTCTTCTTTGTTGAATTCATATTTCTTTATTGTCTTGGTGATGTGTTCTTTCTCGAAAATTCTTAATGCCTCTTTTAGTGATTCTATGTCTCCGGCTTGAGAAGTATTTGTTTTTAGGTAATCGGCCAAACTTGAAGGCGTAATCATTTCTTTGCTTGCAAAAATTACAGCCCGTTCAATTACGTTTTCCAATTCCCGCACGCCGCCGCGCCACTCGTGAGACAGAAGAATTTTCATTGTGTCGTTATCAACGCCAAGAATTTTCTTTCCCATTTCCTTGCAGAATTTTTCTATGAAGTGATTAACGAGCAGCGGAATATCATCTCTGCGTTCGTTTAGTGTTGGCAGTTTTATCTCAACAACATTTAGTCTGTAAAAAAGGTCTTCGCGGAACTCTCCCAATTTTGTTTTTTCAAACAAATCTTGGTTTGTTGCAGCGATAAGCCTAACATCTGTACTCACCGGCTTTGTTCCACCCACCGGAAAGAAAGCTCTGTCTTCCAAAGCGCGTAAGAGTTTAACTTGCAGATTAAGCGGCAGTTCAGCAATCTCATCAAGAAAAAGTGTGCCTCCATCAGCAACTTTGAATAGACCAAGTTTATCTTCACTAGCGCCGGTGAACGAGCCTTTCTTATGCCCGAATAATTCGCTTTCAATAAGATTTTCCGAAATAGCGCCGCAATTAATAGGAAGAAAGATTTTATCCTTTCTTTTACTATTCTGATGAATGGCTTTAGCCACCATTTCTTTGCCGGTTCCGCTTTTACCCATTATCAATATGTTGCTGTTTGTTGGCGCAACCTGACTGATTACATCAAACACTTTTTTCATTGGCTCGCTGTTACCAATGATATTTACAAAACCGGTCTCGTAAGAAAGTCTTTGACGGAGCGCGCGGTTTTCGGCGGAAAGATTTTTAAACTCTATAAGTTTTTTTAGACGGAGAATTACATCGTCAAATTCTACCGGCTTGATAAGGTAATCATAAGCTCCGTTGCGCAAAGCATCTATAGCTGTTTTTACAGAAGCGTAAGCGGTCATAATTATGAAGAAAGTATCGGGAGAAACTTTTGCCGCAGCTTCCAGAAGTTGAATGCCATCCAACTTAGGCATTTTAATATCCGAGATTACGACATCAAAATTTTCTGCTTGTAATTTCTGCAGAGCATCTTCGCCATCGCTTGCTACGGCAGTGGTAAATCCCTCTTCATCCAAAACCATCTTTAGGGAATCGCGAATCGGTTTTTCATCATCTACAATTAAAATTTTAGAAAACATCTTTTCTCCTTAGGTTTCTGCAATTGGAAGAGAAATAGTAAACGCACTCCCTTCATTTAATGTGCTGCTAACTTTAATCTCACCGTTAAAGCGTTTGATAATGCCGTAGCTAACTGAAAGACCAAGTCCGGTACCTTTTCCAACTTCTTTGGTTGTGAAAAACGGATCGAATATTTTTTCCAATGTAAGATTATCCATTCCGCAGCCGTTGTCTGTAATCTCAACGTAAATATTTTCATGATCATAGCGGGATTTAACAATTATGGTTCCGTT
>DAIEQT010000342.1 GCA_027347545.1 Ignavibacteria bacterium
CAGTATCTGTTACATTTACAATAACATTGTCATTCATATCTTGAACTACAACTGTTACCTGACCGCCGGTAGGGGTATATTTAATAGCATTAGAAATGAGATTTCGAATGACAGTTGAAATCAGATTCTCATCGCATCTGGCATTTACCTCAGCAGTACCATCAATTTTGAAATTGAGTTTTTTCTTATAGATATTGCCCGAAAGTATTTCACTGTTTCTTTCGGCTATTTCTCTGAGGTTACATATCTCCGGCTCAAAATCAATAGAACCTCTTTGAAATTTTCCCCATAGTAATAACTCTTCTAAAAAATCGTACTGACGTTTCAGCGCAATACTGAGTCTTGATACAAAGTTTTTTCTCTCTTCCCGGGTGAGCTCATCATCTAAATTATCAAGAATGTTTGCAATTCCCAGCAAGCCTTGAAACGGACTCCGGAGATCGTGGGCGATTATAGAAAAAAATTTATCTTTGGTAGCATTCGAATGACTGAGCTCCTTATTTGCATTTGCTATTTCGTTGGATTTGTCTTTGATATCTTGAATAGAAATTTTGAAATCTCCGACTATTAGATCAATTATAAAAGTAGAAAAAATTAAAGTTATCGATAGAACAATCAGTTGAAAATAACTGGTGCCGAAAGAAAACCGGTTTTTCAACAGCCCTTGCATTTCCAAATTCCCCAGAAACCATATAATTCCCAACTCAAGGATTAGCGTCATTATCAATTGTTTGTGTTCGAAAGCTAAACTTGCAATAATTAATGAAACCGGAAAAACCAACAGAACCTCGTCCCGGGTTCCGTCTGCCATTATCATTATTGCAGTAGCAGTTGCAATTAGAGCGAAATCAATAAACACTAAGGGATATGTTAACAGTTTCTTCTTGTTTAAGCAGTATAGCAAAATTATCAAAGCTATAGAGGTATACATAATTACTAAATAGTAAGTTGATCCGGTAAGTAACTCGTGCATAACCGCATAAGAATAGCCGATGATGAGGGAAAGAGCTATATAATGAGCATACTTAGCCTCTCTCGTCCTCTGATAATCATCAAATTGAGGTGGGCGAAAAAATGAATATAATTGCTGCACTACTAACCAATAATTATTGGACAATCATTAAATAGGAAAACGCCAATATCATTATCGGAGGTAAAACGGAATTATTTAGCCTTTTGATTGTAATTATCTTTCTACTCTACCGGAACCGCCGCTTTTTACAAGTTTTTCAACTTCATCAATGCTTACCAAGTTGAAATCTCCGGGGATTGAATGTTTTAAGCAGCTTGCTGCAACGGCAAATTCGAGCGCGTCTTTTGTATTCTCTTTTGTGATTAATCCGTAAATCAATCCGCTTGCAAAGGAATCCCCGCCACCAACGCGATCAACAATTTCAATATCATATTTTTTTGAACGGTAAGGAGTTACACAATCTTTTTCATCAAGAAGCAACGCGCTCCAGCCATTCTTTGAAGCAGAATAACTTTCCCGTAAGGTGATTGCGACAGTTTTAAATCCAAAAGTGTCTTTAAGTTTTTTTGCTACCGCAAAGTAACCTTCCTGGTTTAGTTCACCCGCTTCGATATTTGTTTTCTCCGCTTTCAATCCTAAACTTTTTTCTGAGTCTTCTTCATTAGCAATACAAACATCTACATACTTCATAAGCGGTTTCATTACAGACTGCGCTTCGGCTTCTGTCCACATTTTTGCTCTGAAATTCAAATCGCAACTGATCGTTACATTTTTCCTCTTAGCTGTTTCGCAAGCAAGAGTTAATGCTTCTTGAGCACTTTTACCAAGTGCCGGGGTAATTCCTGTCCAGTGAAACCAATCAGCACCTTCAAAAACTTTATCCCAATCAACTTCTTCTTTTTTCATTTGAGAAACAGAAGAGTTAGCTCTATCATAGATTACTTTACTAGCTCTTTGGCTTGCACCGGTTTCCAAAAAATAAATTCCAACTCTATCGCCGCCGCGTACTATGTAGTCATCCTTCACACCAAATCTTCGCAAATGATTAACTGTCGATTGACCAATCTCATGCTTAGGTAATTTTGTAACGTAGTAGGAATCAAATCCATAATTGGAAAGTGCTACTGCCACGTTAGCTTCACCGCCACCGTAAGTAACATCTAAATTTTGAGATTGTACAAAGCGTGTAAAACCCGGTGTTGATAATCGAAGCATTATTTCGCCAAAGGTTACAACTTTTTTCTTCATCTTCACTTCCTAAAATATTTTTTGATCAACGCCCCATCCAGCCGCCATCAACGGTAACAACACTTCCGTTGAGATAGCTAGATGCATCCGAGCATAAGAACACAACTGTACCCATTAAATCTTCCGGTGTTCCCCAACGCGCAGCCGGTATTCTTGCTAAGATTGATTTGTTTCTCTCTTCATCTTCACGCAAAGCTTTTGTGTTATCAGTTGCTATGTAGCCGGGAGCGATTGCATTAATTGTTACACCTTTTCCAGCCCACTCATTTGAAAATGCCATTGTTAATTGTTTAACTCCACCTTTGCTTGCAGCATAACCCGGGACAGTAATTCCACCTTGAAAAGAAAGCAGTGAAGCAATGAATACAACTTTTCCATAACCGCGTGCGACCATTTCTTTTCCAAACTCGCGAGTTAAAATAAATTGTGCAGATAGATTTATCTCAATCACTTTATCCCAGTATTCATCGGAGTGTTCTGCAATAGGTTGGCGGAGAATTGTTCCGGCATTGTTTACCAAAATATCAACACGCGGGAAATCTGCTTTTACTTTTTTTATGAATTCGTACAAAGCATTTCGGTCGGAGAAATCACAAACATAGCCTTTGAATTTGCTGCCACGATCTATAATCAATTTTTCTGTTTCAGAAAAATCTTGTTCGTAAGATGCGCTTATGATTACATCCGCACCGGCTTCCGCTAATGCTAAAGCATAGTATTGACCAATTCCTTTGTTAGCGCCAGTCACAATCGCAGTTTTACCTTTCAAACTAAATTTATCAAGTACCATGTTAACCTCGTTTCTCCAATTATGTTTCGTCCCTCTGGGACTAAAATTCTTCATTCAATCTTATTGTTATAAACATTTGATCCCTTCGGGATCGAAAGCTTAATTCAAGATTTGTCTATACTATGTCCCATCGGGACATCATTTTTATAATAACCATACCTACCATAACGCAAATCCCTTTAGGTGGCCGTCGCATAATTAATATTTTTTAATAAATAGCCCGCAGATGACGCAGATTTAACGGATTTACACTGATAAATTATTGATTCATTAATTATGCGACAGCCTCCTTTAGGGATGATATTACTCAACATCAGTAAAAAGATAATTTTCGTTATAGCTAATCTCAAACGCCTTTAAAAAATTAGCATACTCTTCTTTGAACGAATTTGCTTTATGATGCACTTCTTGGTTTTGAATATATTCAAGCACTCTTGAAATTTGAGAATGCGAGTAAGTAAACGCACCATATCCAGCTTGCCACTCAAACTTACCATGTGCAAACTTATTTTCATTAATCCATTTTGAAGAACTACCTTTAATATCTTGCATAAGGTCAGACAAACATTGAGTAGGTTTCATTCCAATCAATATATGAACATGATCTCCAACGCCGTTGATCGCCAACAGTTTATGCTCGTTATTTTTGATGATACCACTTATATACTTGTATAACTCTTGCTTCCATTCTTCACGTATTAGAGATTGTCTATTTTTTACCACAAAAACAACTTGTACGTATAGTTGTGTATAAGTGTTTGCCATGATATTTATTTAAGCCTAGTCATTGCTATTGCGTCCATATCATCAAAAACTTGGTTCTCTCCTCCCATCGCCCAGATGAAAGAGTAACTTTGCGTTCCGCAGCCGGAGTGAAGCGACCATCTTGTTGAGAGCACTGCTTGTCTATCACGGATAATAATGTGGCGTGTTTCGTTCGCTTCACCCATTAAGTGAACAACAAACGCATCGGGATTCAAATTGAAATACATGTAAACTTCGCTTCTTCGCTGATGAGTGTGACATGGCATTGTATTCCAAACGCTTCCATCTTCAAGTTCTGTTAATCCCATTACAAGCTGGCATGTCAGAAGTATATCCGGCAAAATATATTGATTGATCGTTCTCTTGTTCGAAGTTTCGGTGGAACCAAGATGGCGGTGAATAGCTTGATCGTAAGTAATATGCTTTGTAGGATAAGCTGTGTGAGCCGGATAACTAACAAAATAAAAATGAGCCGGGGTTTCTGCATTATCACTTTTGAACTCCACACTCTTAGCGCCTCTTCCGATGTAAAGCGCGTCACGGTAATCCATCTTGTAATCAGTTCCATCTATTGTAACAACACCAGACTTACCAATATTGATTACACCAACTTCACGCCGGTCGCAAAAATGCTCAGCCGCCATTTCCTTTTTAGTTGCAACAAGCTGAAGTGTTTTTCCCACCGGCACAGCCGAGCCGGTAATTGATCTATCCACATCGGAATAGACCATTGGAATTTCGTTAGGAGTAAAAAGTGATTCAATCAAAAATGAATTGCGAAGTTCAGTCGTATCCATCTTCTTAAACCCATTTTGATCCGGCGAATATCTTACTTCCATTTTATCCTCATTCTCTTAAGTAAGAGATTATTTTACAGCCAACTTTTGATTTTTTCAGCAACACTCGCTCCGGTGAATCCAAATTTTTCTGCGAGCGTTTGATACGGAGCCGAAGCGCCAAATGATTTCATTCCAATCAACAATAATTTTTGGCGGAACAAATCACCCCAGCCGGTCATAGTTGCCGCTTCAATTACAACAACCGGGACATCAGCCGGGAACAATTTCGCTTTGTAATCTTCAGATTGCTTTTCAAAAATTTCTCTGGAAGGAATTGAAACTACTCTGATATTTAATTTATCACTAAGTAATTTCTTTGCTGAATCAGCAACCGGAACTTCTGAACCGCTTGCAGCGATTACTAAATCAAGCTTACCATTTTTTTCTTTGCTTGTTATGTAAGCGCCTTTTAAAACATCTTTCGGAGTAAAATCTGCTTGACGATCAAACGCATCTATCTTTTGTCTTGTAAGAATAAGCGAAATCGGTCCATCAGTTTTTCTTAATGCGTAAGCCCAAGCCATCGCAGTTTCAATTCCATCTGCTGGGCGAAGTACCGTTGAGTTTGGAATTGCTCTCAACACAGCCAAATGTTCAACCGGTTGATGAGTTGGTCCATCTTCGCCAACAAAAATTGAATCGTGAGTAAAAACATAGATTGTTGGAATTTGCATCAACGCAGCCAAGCGAATTGTTGGACGCATGTAATCTGAGAACACAAAAAATGTTGCGCCGAAAGCTTTGTATCCACCGTAAAGTGTTAACCCGTTTAGTATCGCTCCCATTCCATGTTCACGAATTCCGAAATGAAAATTTCTTCCACCGAATTTGTCAGCGAAGATCGCATCGAAGCCATTCATAAAAGTATTTGTTGATGGAGCTAAATCCGCCGAGCCGCCAACAAAGTATGGAACAAGCTGCGCAATTTTTTGAATTACTTTGCTGGATAAAGTTCTCGTTGCGCTTGGCTCTTTTGGAACTGCCGCAATAAGTTCTTCTTCGAGATTTTCCGGCAGCCATCCGGCTAATGCTTTTTCATACTGATCAGCTTTTTCGGCTTCATTCTTTTTCCATGAAGCATAATCGCTCTTCCATGAATCATATAACTTTTTCATTTCGCTTTTACGGGCTGCAAATAAATCTGCTACTTCTTGCGGAACGTAAAATTCTTTATCAACCGGCCAGCCTAAATTTTCTTTTGTCTTTACTAATTCGTCTTTACCGAGCGGCGAGCCATGGACATCGTGTGTGTTAGCTTTATTTGGTGATCCAAATCCAATTGTTGATTTCGTGATAATCAAAGTTGGTTTTTCTTTTTCAGCTTGTCCGGCTAATATCGCTTTTCTAATTCCCTCGTGATCATATGCAACTGTATGTAAAACTTGCCAGCCGTAGCTTTCAAATCTCTTCTGAATGTCTTCTGAGAAAGTTAAATATGTGTGTCCTTCAATTGTGATCGTGTTGTCATCATAGAAATAAATGATGTTGCCAAGTTTTAAGTGTCCGGCAGTTGAAGCAGTTTCGTGGGAAACGCCTTCCATTAAATCGCCATCGCCGCAGAAACCATAAATGTAGTTACCGCCAAATAGATTTCCGTAGCGGGCTTCAGTCATCTTCGCGGCAATCGCCATCCCGATTCCATTACCAAAACCTTGTCCAAGTGGACCGGTAGTAGTTTCAACGCCGGGAACGTGACCATACTCGGGATGCCCGGCAGTTTTGCTTCCCCCTTGTCTAAATGATTTCAGATCATCCATAGTAACATCATAGCCGGTAAGATGAAGCATAGAATAAATTAACATCGAACCGTGTCCACCGGAAAGAACAAATCTATCACGTCCAGCCCATTTCGGATCATCGGGATTATGTTTAATAAACTCTGTCCATAATATTGCGGCAACGTCTGCCATTCCCATTGGCATCCCGGGATGACCGGAATTAGCTTTCTGCACACCTTCTGCTGC
>DAIEQT010000361.1 GCA_027347545.1 Ignavibacteria bacterium
AGAGAACTTTGTAATGAGAAAGGCATCATGCTCATCGTTGACGAAATTCAAACCGGCTTCTGCCGCACCGGAACAATGTTCGCCATTGAGCAATATGGAATCGAAGCTGATATGATGACAGTTGCTAAATCAATCGCGGGTGGTTTCCCAATGGGCGCATTGCTTTGTTCAGATAAAATCCAAATTGAAAAAGGGAAACATGGTTCTACATTTGGCGGAAATCCGCTGGCATGTGCAGCCGGAACTGCTTCGATTGAATACATGACTGAAAATAAATTGTGGGAACAAGCCAAAGCAAAAGGAAAGTACTTCAAAGAAAAATTATCAGCTCATCAGCTAAGCAAAGTCCGGGAGATTCGCGTAATTGGCTTAATGATTGGAATTGAGCTCAAAGACAAATCTCAGCCGGTTATTGTTGAATTGCTAGAAAAGGGAATACTATCATTACCGGCTGGAACAACGGTTCTAAGATTGCTTCCGCCATTAACAATCAGCTATGAAGATTTGGATAAAGCTGTAGAGATTTTAGCTGATGTATTGAATTAACAGAGCCATTTAATTTTAGATTGAATTTAATTGAAATATTCTTGTAAATTGTAAAGGAAATAGGAGTTAATCATGGAAAAAGACAATCAAAAACTAATTATTTACACTAATTCTGCTAATGTTCTTACGTCTCCTTTTGATGTTGTGCTTGAATTAAATGTTAATTTACCCAGTATCGATGATAAGGGAAATGTTAGCTCTGTTGAATCGATAAACAAGGCTCATATAATAATGAGTCCGCAGCATTTTAAATCTTTAGTCTCAGCTATGGTTCAGCAATTAAAGAAGCATGAAGAAAAATTTGGCGAAATTGTTCTACCTAAAATTCAGAGTTAATCATGGCTAAAACTGGTTCCGAAGAGTATATCTTTGAAACTACTGATCCTTTGAATAATATCGTATATTTGACTAAGGAAAGATGGGAAGAACATATAGTTGAAATTGAAACGGGTCACATTGAATTAATAGGTGAAGAGAATTTAGTTAAAAAAGCTGTTGAAGATCCCGATAATATCTTTGAAGATAAAAAGTTTCCAGGTAACTATAATTACATTTATGAGCATAGTAACCCGTTTTTAAAACTCAAAGGTCAGTATCTTAAGGTTGTTGTGAGTAGAGATTTATCAGGACAAATATTAACTGCGTTTCCAACAGATGCTGGGAAACAAAAAACAAAACCAATATATACCAAAAATGATTATATCGACTGAAATAAAAAAACTGAGATTTAAGTACGATAAAGTTGCGGATGTGTTATATGCTTCGTCTGCCTTTAGTGGCGAAGTAAAATATACCGAACCCGAGGACGGTGTTGTGATTCGATTGTCAAAAATAAGTGAAGAACCCATTGGTTTTACCATCGTTCATTTTAAAAAAAGGGTTGATAACGGAATGTTAGATGAAATTCCTTTTTTTGGTAAAGTGAAAATCCCACATAATGTTTACGAATAATTCTTATTAAGTCGCATTAACCTTAGTTATTACTCATTTTGCTTTGTAACCCCATTTGCCTTATTTTTCGCCAACCTAAAATCAAAAATTAAATATGATAGTTGATTACATACCGGTATTTTTAGTCATTTTAGTAGCCGCAATTTTTGGCGGAGCTGTGGTTTTCTCCTCGGTAATTTTTGGTCCACACCGTCCGAACAAAATTAAAACTATGCCTTACGAAAGCGGCAAAGATCCAATTGGAACCACCCACGAAAGAATCTCAATCAAATATTACCTAGTTGCAATGCTCTTTATCATTTTCGATATCGAAGTAATTTATGTTTATCCATGGGCAATTCAATTCAAAACATTGTATGCCGGATATGGAATTTTCGCGTTCCTTCCAATGTTTATATTCTTAGTAGTGCTTGAGCTTGGGTTCTTTTATGTCTTGATGAAAGGAGGCTTAAAGTGGGATTAGAAGCTAAACTTACGCAAGATGGTTTCCTAACCACAACAATAGATGCAGTTGTAACTTGGGCTCGTAAGAGTTCTGTTTGGCCAATGCCGATGGGAATTTCGTGTTGCGCTATCGAAATGATTGCCGCCGCTGATCCCAAATATGATATTTCACGTTTCGGTTCAGAGGTAATGCGGTTCACTCCCCGTCAGTGCGATCTCATGATTGTTGCCGGAACTGTTACATACAAAATGGCGCAAGTTGTTAGAAGAATCTACGACCAGATGCCCGAACCAAAATGGGTTATTGCTATGGGTGCTTGTACATCTTCCGGCGGAATGTACCGTTCTTACAGTGTTGTTCAAGGCATAGATCAATTCTTACCGGTTGATGTTTATGCAGACGGCTGTCCTCCTCGTCCGGAAAACTTGCTCAAT
>DAIEQT010000399.1 GCA_027347545.1 Ignavibacteria bacterium
CATTGTTCCAATTGCGTGGAGCGTGTAAAACCATCCGCGAGTTTGATCAATGCCTTCGCAAATAAAATCCGCTGGATAATTTTCTTTAAAATATTCCTGATTCTCAAACGGATAATGATACTGCGCAAACGGCATTGCGCCGCTGTCGAACCAAACATCAATCAACTCGGGAGTTCTTTTATAAATTTTTCCACTGCGTTCAAACTTTACTTCATCAACAAAAGGTTTGTGAAGATCAATTTCTTCACTTGGTAAATCTTTAACAGCAATTCGCTTTCCATCTCTTTCTACAAATCCTTCCTTCAATTCTGCAATCGAACCGATCACAAACATATCGCCTTCTTCATTCAGCCAAATTGGTAACGCCGTACCCCAATATCTATCGCGAGAAAGCGACCAATCTTTATTTTCTTCGAGCCAGTTTCCAAAACGCCCGGCGCCAACTTCAGGCGGACACCAATTAATAGTTTTGTTCAGCTCAATCATTTTACTTGCAATTTCAGTCGTGCGGATATACCAGCTATCGCGCGCATAATAAATAAGAGGATTATCGCAGCGCCAGCAGTGTGGGTAAGAGTGTTTGTAATCATTGCCCGCACGGTAAATTAAACCACGCTCTTTCAAATCACGGAGAATATCCGGATCAACTCCTTTTTCTTCGTGTGTCTGAAACTGAATTGTCTTAACAAGCCTTCCAGCAAAAGGAGTTACTTGATCGGTAAATCTTCCACTCTTTGTCACCGGTTGGACAAAAGGTAAATCAAATTTCTTAGAAACTTCATAGTCATCCGCGCCAAACGCTGGAGCTATATGAACAACGCCGGAACCATCTTCCGTGCTAACAAAACTTCCCGGGATTACGTACCAAGCGCGTTTATCAACCGGAACGAATGAGTAAAGGGGCTCGTAATTTTTCCCAAGAAGATCACTTCCTTTTAGCTCTTCAAGAATTTCATATTCTTCTTTGATAACAGACAATCTCGCTTTGGCAAGATACATCACGCCATGTTTTACATGTTTGATTTTTACATATTCGATTTCCGGTCCAACAGCAAGCGCAACGTTTGAGATCAATGTCCAAGGAGTTGTCGTCCAAACTAAAATGCTCGCGTCTTCATCCTTCAACTTAAATTTTACATAAACATTCGGATCGTTAACATCATCGTAACCAAGTGCAAGTTCGTGTGATGAAAGTGGAGTTTCGCAGTGCGGACATTGAGGGACAATCTTAAATCCTTTGTAGATCAATCCTTTTTTGTACAACTCTGAAAGTGACCACCAAATAGATTCTATGTAATTGTTAGTGCAAGTAATATAAGCTTCATCGAGATTTATCCAATAGCCCATTCTCTCGGTAAGAGTTTGCCAGCCTTCTTTCATTTCAATGTGATCGTAAACTAAATCTTTAGCTTTCTGATTAAAAGCTGCAACGCCATATTTCTCAATATCACTCTTCTGATTGAAGCCCAATTGTTTTTCAAGAGCAATTTCTATCGGAAGTCCATGTGTATCCCAGCCAGCTTTGCGGTGAACTTGGTAGCCGGTCATTGTTTTATAACGGCAGACCAAATCTTTTAATGCGCGCGCCATAACGTGGTGAATTCCGGGGCGGCCATTTACAGTTGGCGGACCTTCGTAAAACGTAAACGATTTTTTCTCGTCGCGGGTGGAAATACTTTTTTCGAATATGTTATTCTCTTTCCAGAACTTCAGAATTTCTTCTTCGATCTTAGGATAACTTATTTTTTCATCAAACTGCTTAAACATTTTTATCTCGGTAAATGATTTTAAAAATACTATTTACATCAATTTTTACAATGCTAGTTTTATTATTGATTCGATTTGCCTAATTCGTGTTCTTGCGATCTCACAGTACTCGTGACTTACATCTATGCCAATATAATTTCTATCTAATTCGTAAGCTACTTTGCAAGTTGTCCCACTACCACACATTGGATCAAGAACAACATCGCCAGGATTAGTCCAAGAAAATATATGATCTCTAACTAGCTCACAAGGGAATGGCGCTGGATGTCCTTTTGCCTCTTGGTCTTCTAACTTTTTACCAACGACATACTCCCAAATATTGCCTTTTATTTTTTTGTCCTTCACAGGCTTTGCTAATTTTTCTCTTGACTGTTCATTTTTTGAATAATTTTTGTAAGTAGTCCCGTTTAGCTCTAATCCGGCATGCATACAATCAATTAATATGGGATTATGCGTTTTTACAACTCCTTTGCTAAATACAAACATAAATTCAAACTCATTGTTGTATCGCCTACGATAAATTTGGGGGATTGGGTTTCTTTTTCTGAAAATCATAGTATCATGAAGATTAAATCCAATCTCCTTGAAAAACAGAGCTTGCTTAAAACTTGTTCCAGTTTCAGTTCCTTCAATTGTTGCGTCTGCCACAACCCAGACTACAACACCACCTGGTTTCGTTATTCGATATAATTGCTTTGCTATGTCTTCAAAAGGGAAAACATAACCCTTGTAATTTCGCAAATCGTCGTACGGTGGGGAGGTAACGGTCAAATCTACAACTTCATTTTCAATGTTTTGCATTACCTCAATGCAATTGCCTTCAGTGATTTTATTTATGTAATTATTAATACTCATTAGTTATTTACTTTATAGTGAATAAACCATTGTCTGAAATTGCATTGATAGTCTTAATCTTACTTTCAATCTTATGAACTTTGATTAGTTCTTTAATTGCATCTTGATGACTCATCCTCATTATTTTTTCTCTTTCTTGTGCTAAGAAAGTAAGAGCTTCCTCTTTAGCGATATTTATTGATTCAGAAGAGGCTATTTTTTCTTCATACCAAAGGTTTTCAATTTTTTTAGAAAACTCGAGTATAGTTCTATTAACAGCTAACCAATAACCAACAGCATCTTTTTTAGAAGATTGAATAGTATTTATTGTTTGAAATACTTTAAGCAACAGCTGTTGAGCCTTCGTTTTACTCTCAACTACGGAATATGTTAATAATAAAGCAAGATGAGAATAAGTGAATAGACACACATTACGGTCAGTAGCTTGCTGATAAATCTGGCTCGAAGTGTTCGGTAACTGATGAATTGGGCAAACTACCATAGCATAAGGTTTACCTCTCTTCCAACCATCCATAGCTTGTACTTTAAAATCCTTTTGGTTTTTTGCAGTTCGACTTAAGCGAAATGATTTAGCATCAGCAACAAAACTATAATTTTTTGCAAATGCTTCAACGTCTGCGGCATCGGCTCTTTCTTTAAGAACCAAACTTTTTATTCCAAGCGCCTTATAG
This sequence comes from Ignavibacteria bacterium, assembly GCA_027347545.1. Lineage (GTDB taxonomy): Bacteria > Bacteroidota > Ignavibacteria > Ignavibacteriales > Melioribacteraceae > Stygiobacter. Next base: position 3,294 of record DAIEQT010000399.1, read on the forward strand.
GATAATGAAAGTAAAGCGTCTGTATATTTTGAATATAATTTTTCTTCGCTAGTATCATGCCCGTAAGACTCAGGTATGTTGCCGCAAAGTCTTAAATGGTCAATAAGCGCAGTAATACCGTCCCCCTTGATTTCTTGTTCCAACTCTTTTTCCAAACGATCAAAGTCATCGGCAAAATTTCCACTTAATTTCCTTATCTCATCTATCCAATAAGTTCTTCTTTTTACGGCACTGCTATATATAATATTTTTCATATTCATAGTATTAAACGACTTTATAAACTAAAATTATTCTTCGTCCTCTTTTTCGTAAGCTTTAATTAGCTCACGTTCGGCTTGAATAAATTCTTTTAAGCGGCGCTCAACTTGTTCTTTCCTGTTAATCATTTCATTCATTGTCTGCTGAACATCTGTAAGCATTCTGTCCGCTTTAACTTTCGCTTCGTCAACCGCTAATTGAGCTTCCCGTTTAGCGTTTTCAACATATTTTTTAATATCGTCTTGTTTGGGTTTAGATTGAACCGACTCTCTCTGCAAAATCATAACTTCGCATACCGCCATTCCAAAGAAGGACATTGCGCCAAGTGTTATGTTGCGCAAAATGTAGAGTATCATATTTTCAACAATCAAATCGCTCATGCCAAAATACTCTTTGAAAATTGATACTAACAAAACACTAATAAAACCTGAAGCAACAATCACAGCGAAAAGAATTTTTCCGCCGTAGATGTAACCAAGCGTTTTGTTAATCAGCCAGCCGCATGCAAATGAGAATAACGAAAGAACAAACCAAACAGAAAAGTTTGAATATCCGGCTTTGAACAAATCAGTACTCAAAAAATTTGAAAAGAAGATTATAACAACCAGAAGCGCCGGAGTTAAATAATAATATGATTTTTTTTCTATCATAATTTTTTAATCACTTCTTTCATTATCAAAGTCATCTTGGGTTCAGCTCCCATAGCTGTAGCAATTATTTCTTGAACATCAACTGCTCTCAAAGATTCCGGGAAACACTCATCAGTTATGATGCTAAAGCCGAGAACTTTCATTCCCATGTGGTTAGCCACAATATTTTCCGGTACAGTTGACATACCAACAACATCGGCGCCAATGTTTCTTAAAAATCTATATTCTGCTTTCGTTTCAAGGTTTGGACCCGGAACAGCAACGTAAACACCTTTCTGAACTTTAATTTTGTTTTCCAGAGCAACTTCTTCCGCAAGTTTGATAAGTTCCAAGTTGTATGGCTCACTCATATCCGGGAATCTTGGTCCAAGTTCATCTTCGTTTTTGCCGATGAGCGGATTATCGCCAAGTAGATTAATATGGTCTTGCATAATCATTACATCGCCGCGGCGGTAAATTGGGTTCATTCCACCACAAGCATTTGAAACAAGCAAAGTTTTTACACCAAGAAATTTCATCACACGAATTGGGTAAGTAATTTGCTGCATTGTGTAACCTTCGTAATAATGAAATCTCCCTTGCATCGCGACTACATGTTTCCCGCCTATCTTTCCAAAAATCAATTTGCCTTGATGCGATTCAACAGTGGATAAAGGAAAGTGAGGTAATTCACCATATTCAATTTCGTGTTCAACTTCAATTTCGCGTACCAATCCGCCTAAGCCGGTTCCAAGAACAATTCCAACTTCATATTCCTTAGTTGTCTTTTTGCGGATTACTTCCAACGTTTCATTAATCATTGTAAGTAATGAACTCATAATAACTTCTCCAAAATGTCATCAACATTAATTTCCGATTGATCATTTGTTTGCTCTTCTGTTTTTGTAGGCTGCTTCTTTTTTGGTTTCGTCTCAATATTTTCAACATTAAACTCAAGCATAGAAGCCTGTGTATCAATCAACGCTTTAATTCTAGCGACCAGAAGTTTCTTTTCTTCGCGAAGCTTTAAAACAGAATCACGGGTTTTGTTTGCAGCTTCTTTTGCATTCTCAACTAACTGTGCA
>DAIEQT010000093.1 GCA_027347545.1 Ignavibacteria bacterium
GTATCGTAAAATTCCCAATCATCTTTGAAGTGATATCTTCCGCCGGCAGAAATAATTTTCTTGGGACTATCAACTTGAAGAGCCCAGCGGCAAAGATCAACTTCGTGCGTTCCGTTATTTAAACATTCGCCAGTTCCATAACGCCAGAACCAATGCCAATTATAAGGATGAACATTGTCTTTATATTGTCTGCGAGGCGCTGGTCCTTGCCAGAGCTCCCAATCAAGTTCAGCAGGAACAGGAACAACCTTACCAATGCCAATTGATTTGCGAGTGTTGCTGTACCAAGCTTTTCCAAAGTAGGCTCTTCCGATCAATCCTTCATGAATTTTTTTCATAATATCAATAGTGAATTGAGCCGACCTTTGCTGGTTGCCGAGTTGCACAACTTTACCAAATTTCTTTTGCGCCTTAACAAGCATTTCACCTTCGTAAGGATTATGACTGCTCGGCTTTTCAACATAAACATCTTTGCCCGCTTGCATTCCATAAATAGCAATGTGCGCTTGCCAATGTTCCGGTGTTGCAATTGAAATAGCATCAACATCTTTCGATTCGAGTAATTTTCTAAAGTCAACTATCTGAAGCGGATCAGTATCAAATTTATCTTTGGTAGCATTGGCAAATTTTAAAAGCTCCCGTTTATCAACGTCGCAAATGTGCGTTACAAAAGTATTGTCGCTCATTCGCACGCCTTCCAAATGAGCATAGCCTCTTCCGTGTAAACCAATTATTCCGAAGTTAATTCTATCATTTGCACCAAGAATGCGGGCATAACTTTTGGCGCTGCTAGCAAATGCAATTCCAGCAGTTGCGAGTGTTGCTTTCTTCAAAAATTCTCTGCGTGATTCGTTCATCTCAAGTTCTCCAATTTTATAATTCACGGATTTTTACACTTCGGAACCAAACTTCATCGCCATGTTCTTGCAGCAGAATATAACCTTCAGAAGCCTCACCAAAATTTTTCCAATCTTTGTATTTGCTGTAAGCAACTAATGCTCGCCACATTTGAGTTCCCCTTTCATATTCAACAACTTTGAATCCATTCATCCAATGTTCAACGTGATTTCCCTTTACAATAACACGAGCGTGATTCCATTCACCAACACCGCTAAATCTTTTATTTACTGCCGGAATCAAATCATATAGCGAGCCGACAGTTCTGTTTCCTTTTACGCCAAGTTTTGCATCGGGATGATTTTCATCGTCGAGAATTTGGAATTCGCAACCAATTGCTGAGCCTTCACCTTTATTTAATTCCGGATCAACAAAATATTTTATTCCGCTGTTAGCGCCTTCATTCACTTTGAATTCAACTAGTAATTCAAAGTCCTTATATTTTCTTGTAGTAATTATATCCCCGCCATTTCTTGATTCAGAGCCATTAGATTTAACTGTTTTTAGCACACCATCAGCTATAGCCCATCCATCTGAAGGAAACTTTTCGGACTTAGCTCCGCGCCAGCCTTCCGTTGTTTTTCCATCCCACAAAAGCTTCCAGCCATCTTTCTTTTCTCGATCTGATAATGTGTTTGGGATATAGTTGCATTGTGGAATTGCACTTTTGGTTTTAGTAGCAAATTTTTGAACATCATCAGTGATTATGCGAACGTTCTTCCAGCAGATTTTCTTTCCTTCATCTGCTTTGTTATTGCCAATGCTGTGCACTTGAAGAGCGATAAATCCTTCATGAGTTATATCGTCAATTATATCTGCGCAAGCAATTCCGTTAATCCAAGTCTTGATAGAATTGCCAATTGCTTCAACACGCATTTTGTTCCATTCATTTTGCTTGAAGGCTTTGCGCCCCTTCTCGTTTTCATCTAGAGTATAAAGCCAGCCGCGTCTGCTTTCATCGTAAATTCCGCCTGTCCACGCTCTATTGGCTGCATCAATTTCCACTTGATAGCCATGAACCTTTCCATCCTTTTAGGTTGGAATGCTGGCACTTCTTATCTGCACTCCGGAATTCATATCCGGTTCACACTTAAATTCCAATTCAAGAATAAAATCTGAATACCTTTCTTTAGTAACGATAAAACTGTTCGGCGCATTTAATACAGTTTCGCCAACTATAACTCCATCTTGAACAGAATATTTTGCTTGTCCGTTTAGCTGTTCCCAATTTGATAAATCTTTTTCGTTAAATAGTTTTTTCCAATTCGTCTGTGCATTAGATAAAGAAAAAAGTACGAGTATGATTGCTGCGGATTTGATGAGTAGTTTCATTTGGCTTGTCTCATAATTATGATAGTTGATAATTACGTTGTGAAATTAAGAATGTATTTGATTGGAAACCAATCCGAACCCTTCTAAATATGAACGGACTCAATGTAATCGCTCAACCAACTTTTGATTACGAATAAGAATTATTATTTGTTAAATTCGCCGCATTAAAAAAGTGAAGTTTTAAAAGCGAAGAAGCCAAATCTCTTATCGGAGAATAAATGAAAAAATTAGTTCTATTAATAATAGCAGTTGTTATTCTTTACTCTTGTTCAGGCCAGAAAGAAATTGAAAAACCAAAGCCAGAAGAAAAGCCAGTTGTAGTAATTGAAAAACCGCGCACAATAGATTTTAGTTTTCAAAAACAAAATTCATCTACTAATGTATCTCTACGCGGAATTTCCGTAGTGGATTCCCTAACTGCTTGGGCAAGCGGCGCAAAAGGTACTTTCTTACGTACAGTTGATGGCGGGAAAACCTGGCAAAGCGGAAAAGTGAAAGGATTTGAAACATTAGACTTTAGGGATATTGAAGCATTCGATAAAAACACTGCTATATTGATGTGTATAGATGCCCCGGCTTTCTTTTTCAAGACGACCGATGGCGGAAAATCCTGGAAAAGAAAGTATATGAACCGGGATCCGAATATATTTTTCGATGGAATGGCTTTTTGGGATTCCAAAAATGGAATCGCTTTCAGCGATCCGATTGAAGGAAGATTTTTTGTAGTTGTAACAAAAGACGGCGGCGATTCTTGGAAGGAATATCCTCAAACTAACATCCCAATGGCATTGAAAAATGAGGGCGGTTTTGCTGCAAGCGGCTCTTCAATTTGTGTTGCCGGCAAAGACTTAGTTTGGATTGGTTCCGGCGGCTCGGAAAGAGCACGCATTTATTTTTCTCAAGATGCCGGCGAAAATTGGCGTGCTGTTGATGCGCCTATGAAAGGCGGAAATGCTTCATCCGGTGTTTTTTCAATCAGTTTTAGAGATGACTTATATGGGATTGCGGTTGGTGGAGATTATAAGAAAGACAAAATAAAAGATGGAAACTGTGCAATTACCGACGACGGTGGATTAAGCTGGTTATCTATCGGTGAGAGCAGACCGGAAGGATTTAGATCATGTGTAGCGTGGAATCAAACATATAAATATTTTTTGGCGACCGGAACATCCGGCAGTGACTTTTCTCTTGATGACGGCAAATCTTGGAAAGCTATTGATACAAAGAGTTACAACAGCATTGGAATTTCAAAAATAGACGGCTCTTGTTTTGTTGTAGGAGATGGCGGCGCAATTGCTAAGGTGATAACCAAGTAATTATCACCTCAACAGTTTCCAAAATTAAATTGCTTTAAATGATTCTTCCGCAGCTTTAATTGTTTTATCTAAATCTTCTTTTGAATGCGCGGTTGAAACAAAGAACGCTTCAAACTGCGCCGGCGGTAAATAAATTCCACGATTCAGCATTTCATGAAAGAACTTACCATAAAGCGATGTATCTGATTTAACAGCCCCATTGTAATCCGTAACCGGTTCACTGGTAAAGAATAATGTCATCATCGAACCAACACGATTAATTTGAAAATTCTTTCCGGCAGATTTCATCACTTCCTTAATTCCATTTTCTAGATACGATGATTTCCCTTCAAGTATTTGATAAATCTCCGGATGATTCTTGATATGACTTAACGCTGCAAAACCAGCATTCATCGCAAGCGGATTTCCAATTAATGTTCCGGCTTGATAAACCGGTCCGCTTGGTGATATTACTTGCATAATTTCTCTCTTGCCGCCATAAGCACCAACAGGCAAGCCGCCACCAATAATTTTACCAAACGTAGTAAGATCAGGTTGAACACCTAAAGTTTCTTGCGCGCCTCCTTTAGCAACTCTAAATCCGGTCATCACTTCATCGAATATCAAAACGATTTTTTCTTCGGTACAAATTGAACGAAGTTCTTTTATAAATGAATCACTAGAACGAACTGTTCCCATATTGCCGACTACGGCTTCAATTATTATTGCGGCAATTTCATCTTTATTCTCTTTGACTAAACGCTTAACGGAATTGATATCGTTGAAATCAGCCACGAGCGTATCGGCAGCATTTTTCTTAGTAACACCCGGACTTGTAGGAACGCCGAAAGTAAGTGCACCGGAACCGGCTTTTATCAAGAAGAAATCTCCATGACCGTGATAGCAGCCTTCAAACTTTATTATTTTTTCCTTTCCGGTATATCCGCGAGCAGCACGAATTGCACTCATTGTTGCTTCAGTTCCGCTATTTACCATCCTAACCATTTCAACAGATGGGACCAACTCTGAAATCAACTTTGCCATTTCAACTTCAATTTCAGTTGGTGCGCCAAAGCTTGTTCCATTCTCAATAG
>DAIEQT010000474.1 GCA_027347545.1 Ignavibacteria bacterium
TCATGCGAAAGCTGGAACACGTTCACGGAAGAATTAATTGAGGAAAAGAAAACCGGAAAAAAGAGCCACGCCGGAGATGAACAAATTTCTAAGTTGAGCGATCACGTTGTTGAATCTGAAGAACGTGTGAAAACCAACATTGCGGAATTTGACCGCGTGCTCGGCGGCGGATTGATGCCCGGCTCGGTAGTTTTAATCGGCGGCGATCCGGGAATTGGTAAATCCACTTTGGTTATGCAAGCGGCAAGCAAAGTTGATGGTGATGTTCTATACGTAACTGGCGAAGAATCGGCAAATCAAATCAGCTTACGCGCTAAACGCTTAAAAGTTACCGGCGATAAAATTTCCATTATGACCGAAACCGATCTAGATGTTATTCTTGGTGGAATAAAAAAACTAGAACCTAAAGTTGTAATTGTTGATTCAATCCAAACAACATACAAACCGGATTTTGATAACGCTCCCGGGACGGTAACACAAATCCGTGAATGCACAGTTGAGCTGATGCAGCTTGCAAAGAAAACACATTGCGCAATTATGATTGTCGGGCATGTAACTAAAGAGGGAATGATTGCCGGTCCAAAAATTCTTGAGCATGTTGTTGATACGGTTCTTCAGTTCGAAGGTGAGAGAAGTTATTCTTACAGAGTTTTGCGTGCGCAAAAAAATAGATTTGGCAGTACCAACGAGATTGGCATTTTTGAAATGCACGATGATGGCTTGCACGAGGTTCTAAATCCAAGTGAAATATTTTTAAGTGAGCGCGATAAACAAACAACCGGCTCTGTTGTAACTGCAAGCATCGAAGGAACGCGCCCATTACTTCTCGAAGTTCAAGCGCTTGTTACTCCATCTTCGTTCGGAAATCCTCAGCGTGTTGCTACCGGTTTTGATTACCGCCGGCTTTCAATTCTCTTATCTGTTCTCGAAAAGCGAGCTAACCTTCGCCTTTCCATTCAAAACGTTTTCTTGAATATCGCAGGCGGAATCCGGATTGATGAACCGGCAGTTGATCTAGCCATTTGCTGCGCCATCGCTTCAAACTTTTCTGATAAGTTTGCGCGCAATGATACGGTTGTAATCGGAGAAGTTGGACTCGGCGGAGAAGTGCGAAGCGTTAATCATATTGAAAAGAGAATCCAAGAAGCAGCTAAGCTTGGTTTTAAGCGGGTTATTCTTCCAGCCAATAACATAAAATCAATCAAAGCAAAAACTGCGATTGAAATAGTTGGTGTTGAGAATCTTTCTGTTGCACTTAACAAAGTTTTGTAAGCCCACTTCATTAGATCAATACTGATGAAAAATCACGACGATACTCACCGCAACAAACAAAAAGCAATTTCTCTTATGAATAAATATGGAAGTGAGCAAATCCCTTTCTTATTCGTCATTGATTTTGAAATGCACGCGCCGATTGTTCTTACGGAAAAAGAAATACATAAAAATCATATCTGCTTTTCGCTTGAAGCCGAAAAAGCTAAACCAATTCAAAAAGAGATTTCCTTTAAGACATTTCCGGTTGAGTTTGAAAAATATGCAGAAGCATTTGAGTATGTAGTTAACCAAATATCTCTCGGTAACAGCTATTTAACTAACCTTACGTTTCCGACAAAGCTTGAAACAAATTTAACTTTAGATGAAATCTATACTCACAGTTTTGCTAGATATAAACTTTTGCTCGAAAATAAATTTGTGGTTTTTTCACCAGAGTGCTTTGTTAAAATAGAAAATGGAATTATTTCTTCTTATCCGATGAAAGGGACAATAGATGCAAGTATTCCAAATGCTGAACAAATTATTCTTGCTGACGAAAAGGAAATGGCAGAGCATATTACCATTGTTGATTTGATTAGAAATGATTTGAGCATTGCTGCAAAAAACGTGAGAGTGGAAAAATTTCGTTACATAGATACGATTGAAACAAATAAGAAAACATTGCTTCAAGTCAGTTCGAAAATTGTGGGAGAATTGGGTGAAGATTATCAACAAAAAATTGGCGATATACTTTTCTCTATGCTGCCAGCCGGTTCCATTTCTGGAGCGCCAAAAAAGAAAACTGTTGAAATTATTAAACATGCTGAGAAAATTGAACGAGGTTATTACACCGGCGTGTTTGGTTATTACGATGGCAAAAATTTAGACAGTGCAGTTATGATTCGCTTTATTGAGCAAACAGTGGAAGGATTGTTTTATAGAAGCGGCGGAGGAATAACTTTTATGAGCGATGTTAATTCAGAGTACCAAGAACTAATAGATAAGGTTTATGTTCCGTTTACTTGAAACGATAAAATTCAGTGGAAAAAGATTTCACAATCTTGACTATCATCAAAAGCGCTTAAACAAAGCGCGGAAAGAACTGTTTGGCTTGAAGGATGAAATTAATCTGGCTGCAGAACTAAAAATTCCTCCCGGCATTTCGGATTCTGTATTCAAAGTTCGTGTAATTTATTCAGATAAAATTCACGATGTTGAATTTCATCCATACACAATTCGTAATATAACTTCGCTGCAAATTGTTCATGCAGACGATATTGATTACTCATACAAATATGAGGACAGAAGCAAACTTCAAAAACTACTGTGTAAATGCACGGCTGATGATGTAGTTATAATTAAAGACGGATTCGTAACTGATACAAGCTATTCTAATATTGTCCTTAGCAAAAGTTCTAAATTCTTCACGCCGACAACATTTCTGCTGAATGGAACGAAGCGGCAAAAACTTTTGGCTGATGGAGTTATTGAGGAAAGTGAAATATCTGTTGGCGATATTGGCAAATACGAAAAAATTTTTCTTATCAACTCGATGATGGATTTGGATGACCAGCAGGGAATTCCGGTTGAGCGAATTAACGATTTGGAGGTTAAGTGAGTAAGGCGGTAATTGTTTGGAGCTTGCGCATTTTTCTCGCTGCGGTTTTTACTTTTTCGGCATATTCAAAGCTAATTGTGCCGGGATTGATTGAAATAATCCTTGTAGATCAAGGCTTTGCTGCCTCGCGTGAGGCAGTTGCAATCTATGTTCGTCTTCTTATTGGGTTGGAACTTGCGCTTGGTTTGCTTTTGCTTCAACCCAACTACATAAAAAAAATTGTTGTTCCAGCTTCGTTTTACTTTTTACTCGGGTTCACAATTTATCTAGTCTACACCGGTTTTTTTCTTGGCGAAAAAGATAACTGCGGCTGCTTCGGAGAAATACTCAAACTTTCTCCGGTGGAATCTATAATTAAAAATTTCATTTTGATGATTGCCGCAGTTGTATTGGAAAGACTTATCAAAGAGGAAAAGAAAGTTATCTGGATTCCGGCAGCTATTCTTGTTCTTTCAATTGCGGCTATGTTTTTAGTAAGTCCGGTAAATGTTGCAAAGGATTTTCAGTTTAGCCATTACACTACTTTTGAAGGTCCCGGTCGTGTGGATTTATCGTCCGGCAATAAACTGCTTGCGGTGTTTAATACCGAGTGCAATCATTGCCAGGCCTCAGCTAAGAGTTTAGCGGAGTTAAAGCGGCATAGTAACTTTCCGGAAATGTATGTTTTGTTCTTTTCGGAAGGGGTTGTCTCCGTGGATTCATTCAAAACACTCACCAAATCAAATTTTCCATACAAAATAATTCGTATGCGGGATTTTTTTAGTTTGATCGGTCAATCACCCCCGCGAATTTACTGGCTGCAAAACGGCAAGATAAAAGAAAAGTGGGATGATAACTTTGAAGGCAACATTAAGAAAGCGTTCTCGATTCGGTAGTAAGCTGAATGAGATCTACAGTTTTTTTTACAAGTTATAAACCAATCCTAAACTCAGCGCGTAGTAATGTCTAAAGTAATCCATGTTTTTTGTTTGGATTAACCGTTTGTATTCTAAAGAAAAGCCATAGTTTGAGCTAAGTTGCTGTGTGAAACCAAGACCAAAGCCAAATCCATAAAGTCCCTCGCTGGTTTGTTCCTTGGAATCGATATTCGGGTAGAAACCTGTAACCGCATATGTTACCTCATCATAAATTAAAAACATTTCATACTCATTATACTTCAGATGATTGTAATTTATTTCAAAATCTGCGAAAATCTTGAACGTTTTAATCGTGTTTAGAATCAGTTTTCCGCCTATAGACAAGTTGTACAATTCGTGCGAGTCCTCTGAATAACTCAAAGGATCAATTAAATATCTGAATGTGAAAACACGGTTCTTATCGAATCGTGAAAACCCAACAGATGAATATAAGCTCCAATAGTTATCAATATTGTGTGTTAGTTGTATAGCAGCAAGAGGACCGTTCTGAGATGCGGAAGGAAAAATCATTCCGCCTTGTATTTGAACCGAGTTAATAAATTGAGGGAATACAACACTATTTGCCGCAAGAATTAGCAAGAGTGAAATTAGCTTTTTCATTTTCGTTCCATTTAACTTTTAGAATTGGCTGTTGATTTATATTAAGAAACACTATCTGCAATTCAATAGAGCCCATAACAAGGCTCATCTGTTATTAAGCGGTTGAAAACTAATGTGAGCTAAATAAAATAACAAGTGCAAAATTTGGGCACAAAAGCCCGGTTTCTAAAGCCGGGCTTAAGTTTTACGTCTTTCATTAAAGCTTATTTTAGAATTATTCCTCGATCAAAGTAATAAGTAACACCAATTCTTAAATCATTCTGAAGTTCTATTGTTCTGTGTTCTTTGAAATTGTTAGGATCGTAATACCACATATTGTAAGAAGCGGTTATAGAAACGTTGTCTTCTAAGAAATAATTACCGGAAATATCTAGTGAGGTACTTATTCCTCTTTCTTTTTCTTG
>DAIEQT010000483.1 GCA_027347545.1 Ignavibacteria bacterium
AAAAAATAATTCTAACATTTGTGTGCGAAGAAACTTTATCTGCTAAATACGATAAAAACATGTTTAGCGCATTAATAAGGAACTTGATTTCCAACGCAATTAAGTTTACTCCGGATACCGGTTCAATTTTCCTCAAAGCTACGCATACAGATAAAGATTTGATTATTTCTGTAACAGACAGCGGTATAGGAATCTCGAAAGAAGATTTGCCAAAATTGTTCCGTATAGATTCTCACTTTGTTAGGCGCGGAACACACGATGAAGGCGGATCGGGGCTTGGGTTGGTTTTATGCAAAGAGTTTATAGAAAAACATGGGGGAAAGCTGTGGGTTGAAAGTGAAGTTAATGTTGGAAGCACATTCAGCTTTAGTATTCCAAAAAATTAAGAAAGAATGTGAATGAATAGGAAAAAGATAAAATCTTCCGGATCGGAAAATAAGAAAGGACTCAGTGTTCAAGGTTTGAAAAAAGCAAAAAGTAAATCCGGAATAGAACAAGGGAATGGTAAAAAAGAACTCCCCGCTAAAAAGGCTACAGGTAAAGCCACTGCTTCGTTAGCGAAAAGCTTTAAAATAACTTCTCAAACAACCGAGCATACTACTGAAGAAAAATTCAGGGTACTTTCCGAAATAACCTCAGACTTCGTTTTCTCAGTTATAATCAACCAGGATAAATCCAAAACGCTTGATTGGATAACCAATGAATTTAAAAAGGAAATGGGATTTCCATTTCAGAATTTGCTAAATGCCAAAACTTGGAAAAAATATTTCCACCATGAAGATCAAGCAATGATTTTGGAGTTGAGCAAGTCTATATATAAGAATATTAAAGCTGCTGCCGAATTCAGAATTATAAAAAGCGATGGAAGTATTACTTGGCAGCGCGGTACTTTCAAACCAATTTACGACCGAAAAGAGAAAAGAGTTGTTAGATATTACGGAACTCTTGAAGACATAACCGAAAAGAAAAAGATAGAATTTGATCTTGTTGAGTTAAACAATGCATTAGAAGAGCGGATAGAGGAAAAAACATCGTTGCTCGAAAATGCTGTTTTGAATTTGAAGCACGAAGTAAGCATAAGAACCGCTGCGGAAAACCAACTTAGAGAAAGTGAAAGAATAGTAAGCGATGTCGCAAAAAATTTAGATAAGAAGCTGCGGGAATCCGAGTATAAGCATTTATGGAACGTATTTGAACACTCCGGGATTGCTACCGCTACAATTGCTAAAAACGGAATCTGCCTTAATTACAATAACGCTGTGGAAAGACTTTTTGGATACAGCCATGAAGAATTGCCAAATGTTGAATCATGGCTTACAAAGCTTTTTCCAAATGAGGTTTATAGAGCAAGAGTACGTGCAGCTACATACCGCACATTGGAAAAAGAAACTCCATCTCAAAATTTTGAAGTTGAGGTAACAGTAAAATCCGGCGAGGTAAAGCATTTAATTCTTCAGATAAATAATATTCTTCACGAAGGGACCCCAATAGGTGTTAAAATTGGTCAGTTCATTGATATTTCCGAGCAAAAGAAAGCTCAACAAACTATAAATCAAATTGCCGAAGGAATATCAACTAAAACCGGGCATGAATTCTTTGATGCTCTTGTAGAAAATTTAACAAAAGCCGCCAATGCTGATTTTGCTTTAGTAGTTATAAGTGAAGACAACAAGAACGAGATAATGAGAACAATTTCGGTATATGGCAACGGCGGAAAAATTGGAAACTTTTCTTACAAGCTTGCCGGTACTCCTTGTGAGAATGTTTTTTCTAAGGAATTATGCGTTTACGCCAGTAATGTTGCAAACATATTTCCTCAAGATGAAATTCTTAAAAACTTATCTATAGAAGGATACGCGGGCGTACCGCTTTTTTCAAGTACTGGCGTACCGCTTGGTTTACTTATAGTACTCAGTAAAAAAAGCATTAAGAATTTTGCGCTAATTAGAAAACTATTGGTCATATTTAGCGCAAGAGCAGCTACGGAAATTGAACGGCAGAAAACACTTGAAGCCTTATCCTCTTCCGAAAATAGATTTAGAATTATTAGCGAGCAAACAGGCGATCTTATTTATGAATTTGATATTGAAAGTGACAATATCTTCCGTGACGGCGATATTAAAACCATACTCGGTTACGAAAAGGAAGATTATCAAAAACTTACAAAGGAAGAATGGTTAAAGCTTGTTCATCCCGATGATGTAGCACATTTCATTAAAAAGAATTCGGAAGCGATTGCAAATTCGGAAAATCTGAATTTTACTTTCCGCTTTCAACATAGAGAGGGGCATTATGTAATACTTGAGCAGTCGGGAATTGCTGTTACAGACACCGCAGGTAAAACAAAGCGTTTCCTTGGACGGATAAAAGATATAACTAATGAAAGAGCTAGAGAAAAGTACATTGAACTGCAGGCAACTTTGCTTAATGCAGCCAGCGATTCTATTCTTCTGCTGGACACTTTCTTAAATATACTTTATGCAAACGACCGGGCATGTGACTCTCTGGGCTATACACAGAATGAACTTCTCAATAATAACATCAGAATTATTTCTCCTAATGCTAACAAAGAAAAAAACACTTTACGCGTTAACCAAATCCGCGAGAAAAACAATTTTGTGTTTGAAACAATTCATCGGCGTAAAGACGGAACAATTTTTCCGGTTGAAGTAAATTCCAAGATTCTAAAAATTGAGGGAGAAGATTACGTTCTGAGCGTGAACAGAGACATTACGGAAAGAAAAAAGTTA
>DAIEQT010000495.1 GCA_027347545.1 Ignavibacteria bacterium
TTTCGGCGTCTTTGGTTTTTACAAACCCAAACTGCGGACCAAAAGAAAGTGACTGAGAAAAGATGGTTCCGGAAAGTAGAGTTGCACAGATTAAAACTAAATATGTCCTTTTCATCTCTGCCTCAAATAATTTAACCGCAACATAAAAAAAAATTCCTTTGAATTCTCTATTTAACAACGCCAAAACTAATTGAAGTTGGATATTTCTCGGAGAAATAAACTCTGTGAGTAGCTTTCTGGAAGTCTTCGTCTTTGGCATTATAGATATCCAAAAACTTCTGAGGGTTGCGGTCGAATAATGGGAACATGCTGCTCTGAATCTGCGCCATTATTTTGTGACCTTTCAAGAAAGTATGATCAACGTCGTTCAAATTTACTTTCACGTTTGCAACTTCGTTTGGCTTGAAAGCCTCCGGCTTCTCAAAACTATTGCGGAATTTCCCGCGCAGAATTTCAAAGCGGACTAATCTTTGGTAACCACCCATTTCTACATTATTAGGATTTGGGTTCGGATTTTTTTCATCATCGGGATAAACATCAATCACCTTTACTATCCAATCAGCATCAGTTCCGGTTGTTGAAACGAACAGGTCGGCAGTTATCGGTCCGCTAACTGTTACATCTTCTGCTAAAACTTCTGTTTCAAATGAAAGTACGTCTGGACGAGAAAAAGCAAAGCGCTGGTCTTCACTCATATAAGTGCGATTATACAACGTTCCCGAATCATGAAATTTTGCTGTGTAAGGAACTGGTTTGCTGGGATCGCTTATAAACTCGTTAAATAAATTTTCTTTGTTCGATGGCTTAGACCAGCATAACATATTTTTTTCAGAAATGAATAAATATTTCTTCTCGGCATTAGCCGGCGGCCACTCATCGTGATTTACCCAAATATTAGCTCCGGTTCTATACGTAATAGCTTCAGGCAAATTAAGGCTGCCTTCACCTTTTAAGTAATAGTTAAAAAATGGTGTTATGATATTCTTGTTGTAATATTCGCTTGTATTCTCCGGAAACTTAAAATCGCCAAACGTACCGCCATCGCTTCTTGCCCACCCGCCGTGGCTCCACGGCCCCATTACTAGCATCGAATTATTGGAATTATTTTTCGCTTCGATTGATTGATAAATTTTTAGCGGCCCATATAAATCTTCTGCATCGTACCAGCCGCCGACAGTTAGAACAGCCGGTTTAACATTTTTAAAGTGAGGTAAATTGTTCCGAGATTGCCAAAATTCATCGTAAGAACCGTGCTTTAGCATTTCTTCCCAGAACTTAATTTGATTCTTCAGAATTTTTTTATTGAGGTTCGGCAACGCACCTGTTCTTAAAAAGAAATTATACATATCCGGAGAAGGATATGATGGACCCGCTTTCCATTGTGTTGTCAGCGAATCGCGTTTCTGACCGAAACCTTTGAAGAAATTAAATGACATTGAAAGTGTAAGCGCACCGCCATGATGCATATCGTCGCCGATGAACCAATCGGATATTGGAGCTTGCGGCGATACAGCTTTAAGCGCGGGGTGAGAATCCATCAAAGACATTGCTGAGTAAAAACCGGGATAGGAAATTCCCCAAATTCCAACTTTGCCATTATTGTACTTTAGGTTTTTTACAAGCCAGTCAATTGTATCGTAAGTGTCGGATGATTCATCAACATCTTTAGAGCTTTTCTTGTTTGGAATGTAGCCGCGCATGTCATCAAATTCGCTTTCGCTCAAAAATTTTCCGCGTACATCTTGAAAAACAAATATGTAACCAGACTTAGCAATTTCTTCATTCGGTCCAAGTGCTGCCGGAAATTTATCTTCACCATAAGGAGCAACAGTATATGGTGTCCTTGTCATTATGATTGGATACGTTTTGCTTGTGTCTTTAGGTGAGTAAACAGAGGTGAACAGTTTAACGCCGTCACGCATTTGAATCTTATAATCTTTTTTAGTGTAATTGGCTTTAATCCATTCTACTCCTTGTGCAAAATGAAAAGCTGAAGAAATTAAGAGTAGAGCTAATAATATTTTTTTCATCTCATGAATCCTTAATAATCTTTAATGGAAAATTTGAACTGGCGAATTTAAGAACCACTCTAGTTTTGAACAATTGCCGCATACTAAAACCGAAGCAGTTTTGTTTGCCCAATC
>DAIEQT010000499.1 GCA_027347545.1 Ignavibacteria bacterium
AATTCACGAACATGAAACCGCTAAATCAAGAGTTTATATTCACGATGGACAACCGGTTCTTGTATTGATGCTCGGTAACAATGAGGTGAACGAAACAAAACTTGGTTCAGTACTCGGCGGTAATGTTCGTCCCGCCCATCCGGAAGAGCTTAAAGAAATTTCCGGCGCTGATGCCGGTTCAATCGGTCCGATCGGATTTAAACATAGAATTATTGCTGATAATCTTTTGAAGAATGGAAATAATTTATACAGCGGTGCAAACAGGAATGATTACCACACTGGCGGGATAGATTTGAAACGCGATGTGTCAAAGGTTGAATACGCAGATTTGCGAACTGTTGAAAGCGGCGAGAAGTGTACAAGATGCGGCGCAACGTTAGATGTGTTCAAAGCAATCGAGCTCGGACATATATTCAAGCTCGGCACAAAATATTCCGAAGCTCTTGGAGTTATGTATCTTGACGAGAACGGAAAAGAACATCCCATAGTGATGGGAAGTTACGGAATCGGAGTTGAAAGAATTCTGGCTTGTTTCATAGAACAAAATTATGACGATAAAGGAATTGTCTGGAAAGCGCCACTCAATCCGTTCAATATCCACTTGATCGGTCTTAACATGAAGAACAGCGCAATCGCAGAAGCCTGCGAAAAAATTTATTTGGAGTTGATTAGTGAAAGTTACGAAGTCTTATTCGATGACCGCAACGATGTAAGTGCCGGATTCAAATTTAACGATGCCGATTTGCTTGGAATGCCAATTCAAGTGATTGTGGGTGAAAAGAATTTGAAAAACGGAAACGTTGAGTTGAAACTCCGTTCAACAAACGAAAAAAGAGTTGTCGAGCTAAGCAACCTTAGTTCTGCAGTGAAAGAATTAGTTTAATTTGTATTTCTCATTTGTCACCCCGAACTCGTTTCGGGGTCTGCTATGAAGAATTACTACGTGTACATAATGACTAACAAATCAAAAACTCTTTATGTTGGCGTTACAAACGACTTAAAACGGCGAGTATACGAACATAAAGAAAAACTTCTCGAAGGATTTACTAAAAAATATAACATCACAAAGCTCGTGTATTTCGAGGAGACCTCAGATATAAATTCCGCGATTAAACGTGAAAAGCAACTCAAAAATTGGCATCGTGATTGGAAAATCAATCTCATCGAATCGGTAAATAAAGAATGGGCTGATCTGGCTGAGGATTGGTATGATAGAGATGAAGATGCTGAAACGAGTTCAGCATGACAGCCGCCAATAAACTTTACATAGTCTCTACACCTATCGGAAATTACGATGATATTTCCCTTCGAGCGCTAAATGTTCTCAAAGAAGTTGATTTTATCATCTGCGAAGAATTCAAAGAAGCTAAGCGGCTGCTCTCCCATTTTCAAATCAACAAAGAATTAGTTTCTTTAAACGAGCACAACGAAAAAGAATCCTCGCAAGAAATATTCTATGCGATCAAGAACGGAAAGAGCGCGGCACTAATCTCCGATTGCGGTACTCCGCTTTTTTCAGATCCCGGAATTCCGCTTGTCCAAATGTGTATCAATTTTAAAATTGATGTTGTACCCGTTCCCGGCGCAAGTTCGCTTTTGCCTGCGCTTGTAGGTTCAGGATTCGAATTAGGTAAATTTTATTATACTGGATGGCTTTCGCCAAAGAGTGATATCAGGAAAAAAGAATTGCTGCGTCTGAAAGCAATCAAAGAACTAATTGTATTAATGGAAACTCCGTACCGGCTTTCTGCAATTCTCGCGGATGTTTCAAAAATTTTCGGCGCCGCAACTCAAATCTGTGTCGCGTTTAATCTAACATTACCAACAGAAAGATTCTATCGTGGAAAAGTGGAAGAAGTTTTGAAAACAGTTCAAGAAAAAAAGCTTAAAGGCGAATTTGTTCTTCTGATTAATAACCGCAATTGACACAATAATTTATTTGATTTTGGTATATTTGAACTACTTGAAATTGGTTTTCGTTTAAAGCACTAAAGAAAGGAGCCAACATGTTAATGGTTCAAGATGTTGATCTAACGCCTAATCCACAGGCGCTAAAGTTTATTCTTAACGAAAAATTGCTGAACAGAGAGACGCGAAGTTTTCAGATCAAAGCAGAAGCTGTTAACGATCCATTAGCCAAAGGTATCTTTGAAATTCCAGGAGTTGTCTCTGTTTTCTACATGGATAAATTTATTACAATCGAAAAAGATACTAAAACAAATTGGGGACAAATTCAGCGGCCGCTCGTTGAGTTCATTAAAAATTTTGATAAAACACTTATTCCTCAAGAAGAACAGATTAGTGTAAGCAAGGAAGATGAAACAGCTCTGCTAAAGAAGATAAATGAAATATTGGATCAGCGCGTTCGTCCCGCACTTGCAGGCGACGGCGGCGGATTACAGGTTACCGGAATGGAAGGTTTAACTTTGAAAATCCGCTATCAAGGTGCGTGCGGAAGCTGTCCCAGTTCAATTAGAGGTACGCTCGTAGCAATTGAAAATCTTTTGCGACGTGAAATCAATCCCGCAATTGAAGTTGTATCGGATTAGTAAAATGATTTTTTGATGTGAAAGAAAAAAGCGGCTTGAGCCGCTTTTTTTATTTAATAGTGTTTATTTTGCTGATATCATCAATCTTAACAAACTTCTCTTGAAATTTATAACTGCCGGTTGCCGCTTTAACCGTTTTTATGAACTTAACGTTCACGACTGATGATCTATGTTTCGCTTTTGCTTTATCAGCAAAGGATTGTTGTTTTGCCATGTTTATTCTCCCATAAATTTTGGTGTCAAATCTATAAAAAATCCTTCTAAAATAAAAATTAGATTAGATCAGCATATTGAGCGTTTACAACCATTCTAAGATCGTTCGGTGCCACCTTAATTTGCATTCCGCGCACACCGGCGCTGCAATAAATTTTATTATGAAGTTGAGCAGTCTCATCAATAAATGTTGGGAATAATTTTTTCATTCCGATTGGCGAACAACCTCCACGGATATAACCGGTTAGCGGTTGCAACTCTTTCACTTTGATCATTTCTATATTCTTGCTGCCGGAAGCAGAGGCAGCCTTTTTTAAATTCAACTCAAAATTGCCGGGAATAACAAAAACCAAAATTTCATTTCTTTCGTTGCGGGCTACTAAAGTCTTGAAAACTATTTCCGGCTCAACATCAATTTTTTTTGCAACTGAAATTGCGTCAATTTCTTCTTCGTTAAAAGAATATTCTATTGCGCAGAGTTCAACATTGTGGGATTCTAAAATTCGAATTGCGTTTGTTTTCATAATTTTCAATTCTCCCCAAGGCTCGCTTCGCTGGCGAAGAGGGTAAGGGGAGAGACAAATAGCAGAGTTCAACCAATTTTCGATAAAATCAAATCAGCTAAGATTTTGCCGCTTTCTTTCAATTCAAAATCTTTAGTATTGGTTACTGCAGAATCAACTTCTTTCTTGTTCTCGATTTTTATACCCAATGATTTCGCAAGTTCTTCTTCTCTTTGCTTACGAACTGCTTCTGATTTTTCTCTTTCTTCTTTCCGTACCGCTTCATTTAATGAGATAGTTTTCTTTTCGTGATTCTCTTTAAAGTCTTTTAATTCTTCGAGCAAGTATTGATATTCAGGATCTTTCTTAATCCTTTCATTATGTTTTTTTTCGAGAGTAGGAATTACTT
>DAIEQT010000503.1 GCA_027347545.1 Ignavibacteria bacterium
TCTCTGTGATGCCGATTAATCTTGCGGCAGCACTTTTATTACCGTTTGTTCTTGCAAGAGCTTCCTTGATAATCGCAAGTTCAAACATTCTAACTTTTGTTTCATAAGAATCATCAAAGTTACATGGGTCATAAACACGACCGGCATTCTTCTCAAGTGCACTTAGAGGCAAATCATCTTTCGTGATGTACTTCTCTCTTGTGAGTACGATACCGCGCTCAATTATATTTTCTAATTCTCGCACGTTACCGGGAAAATTGTGCTTGATCAATTGATCAATTGCTTCTTTAGTTATTCCTTCAATCTCTTTCCCAACTTCTTCAGAATATTTTTTAATGAAATATTCTACTAGTAGTGGAATATCATCCCGGCGCTGTCTCAATGAAGGAAGATTAATTGAAACAACATTCAATCTGTAGAAGAGATCTTCTCTAAACATTTTTTGTTCGATCATTTCTTCTAAATTGCGATGAGTTGCTGCGATGATACGGACGTCGGTTTTCGTTGTAACGTTACTGCCGATTCGTTGAACTTCTCCAAATTGAATTGCACGTAAAAGTTTAACTTGAGTTTGAACCGGGATGTCTCCAACTTCGTCGATAAAAAGTGTTCCGCCGTTAGCTTCTTCGAATCTGCCGACTCTTTGATTAATCGCGCCGGTAAACGAACCCTTTTCATGACCGAACAATTCACTTTCCATTAGACCTTCCGAGAGTGACGCAACGTTCACAGCGACAAATGGTTTTTCTTTTCGTGGACTTGTAAAATGAATAGCTCTTGCAATCAACTCTTTACCGGTTCCGCTTTCTCCACGAATCAAAACTGTTGTTTTAGTTTGAGCCACACGCGCGGCTGTACTCAAAACGTTTTCCATTGAAGCGCTTTTCGTTATGATGGTATCGAATCGAAATTTTTCCTTCAGCTGTTCTTTCAAGAATTTGTTTTCGGAGACCAAATGACGTTTTTCTCTGATTCGACTCAATAAATTTTCCAATTCGTCAAGATCAATTGGTTTAGTTAAATAGTCGTAAGCGCCGGCTTTCATAAGATCAACAGCACTTTCTATAGTTCCAAATGCTGTCATGACAACTATATCTATTTCGGGATTGAGCTCCTTAATCTTTTTCAGAGTTGTTAAGCCATCCCAGCCAGGCATATTAAAGTCTGTCAGCACAATTTCAATCAAATTGTCTTGAACTATTTTCCATCCATCTTCCCCATTCTTGGCGGTATGAATATCAAAATTCCTTTTCGTTAGAAATGATTTCAAAGATTGAACTTGGCTTTCCTCGTCGTCAATGATCAGTAATGATGTGCTGCTGCTCATAAGTCATCCTTTTAAATTCTTGGGAAGTTCAATAGTAAATTTTGTTCCATTGCCAATTTCGCTGCTAACCGACAGTAAACCGTTATGCTCTGCAATAATTTTTTGAACAACACTCAAACCGATTCCACTGCCCTTTGTTTTTGTTGTGAAGTACAGGTTGAATATTTTGCCAATATTCTCCGGCGACACGCCGCAACCGTTATCTGAAAAAACAATCTCAATTTTTTCGTCACCCGTCTTATTTATAATTATGGATATTAATCCCGTTTCATTTATCGCTGCTATCGAATTATTGAGCAAATTGATAAACACTTGTGTAAGCTGCGATTTGTCCCACTCAACAGTACCGTGCCAATTTTCTTGAATTTCTAATTTTATATTTTTCTCCTTGAGTATAGGCGAGTACTCCTTCTCAAGCTGCTCAAAAAAATTGCGCGAATCAAATTCTTCCGCGTTAAGCGCCAAAGGTTTAGCAAACTTCAAAAAACTTTCTATCGTTTCGTTTATTCTTTTTACTTCCTTATAAACTATACTTGACAATTCCTTAAACTCGTTCACATTTTCTTTTGGTTCAAAGTCCTTACTGATTTGCTGGGTGATTGTGCCAATCGCGTTCAAAGGGTTTCTTATTTCGTGCGCTACGGAAGAAGCAAGTTCGCCCATTGCGGTTAATCTATCTTTTCTTTCAAGCTGCCTCTCGATCGCTTTTTGCTCGGTCAAGTCACTCAGAACGATAATCGTGTTTGAGTTTCTATTCTCGTCCAGGAAAGAGCTTTTCACCGCCAGCAAATCTTTAGCGTTTTTAGCAATCATGCAGCTAATCTCAACAATCGGTTTATTTGAATTTAAAAAGTCCTTACACACTTTTTCATCGACGAAAAATTTAAGATCGCCTCCAATGATTGTTTGCTCATTTACATTAAACAATGCCGCGGCGGCTTTATTAGCGGATTTTATTTTTTGCTGTTCATTCAGCACAATTATAGCGTCGCCAACGTTCTCAAGAATGTTTTGGGAGAATGATTCAACAGCTTTAAATCTCTTGGAAAGAAAATCGAAATTCTGTTTTGTGAAAACCAATGCCAACGTTATGAAGCCGAACACAAAGAGAACTATGCTCAGAATTATAACGCGTGCGGTAACTGTCTTATTTATTTCATCAATAGAAGCCATCGATAAGCCCAAACGGAATACGCCAAGGGTTTTCCCTTTATATTTTAGAGCATGCACCGCTTCAAATACATCATGAGGCCCTACGTTAACAACCCGCCATTGAAACAAATTATCGCTTAACGTTTTTTT
>DAIEQT010000508.1 GCA_027347545.1 Ignavibacteria bacterium
TTCCGGTGAAGGCCACATAAACATTCTTAATCCCGAAACAAATACGATTGAAAAGATTTTGGACATTTTTAACTCGAGTAAAACTAAAAAGGCTATCAATAATATTTTTGTGAAAGGCGATTCCGTTATTGTATCAACAGATTTTGGAATTACTGTTATCAGCGCACAAAAACTTTCGCTGCTAGACAGCTTCTTAAAACTCGGCAATTTTTCGGCAGAGACTAAAGTGCTCAGTACATTTAAAAGTAACCTATTTTATGTCTGTACAGAATCCGGAGTGGCGATACAAAAGAAGGGCGCGCAGAACCTTTCTGCGCCGGAATCATGGAACAATTATACGTTGACCAGCAGCGGAAAGGCTGTTACACCTTATAAAATTCTCCAATTCAACTCGGATATTCTATTAGCAACTTCAAATGGCGTTTACAAGTTTCAGAATAATACTTGGAACCCATTTCTTCTAAGCGAAAGAAAAATTGTTGATCTTGCTGTGAACAACAATTCCCTCCTACTTATCTCTGAAGATTCTCTATATCAGTATTCAAATTCTCAAACAACAACATTATATAATAATTCATCAGCCACATTTAGGATGCTGAATCCATTCCCGTCTGCTATTTATATCTCTACAGCCAATGGTCTGATTGAGTTTAAGAACAATAAGCCTAGAATGATTTTACCAAGTTCACCGGCAAGCAATTCGTTTTTGAATATGGCAATTGCCCCTAATGGCTCAGTTTGGATTGCAACTGGAAAAGATCTTACGGGGAAAGGATTTTTTCAGTTTGATGGTGAGAAATGGAAAATTTTTAATATGAAAAATTATCCTCAGTTAGTTTCAAATGCTATCTACAATCTTTCCATAGGCAGCGACACAACAATTTACTTAGGCACTTGGGGACAAGGAGCCATTTTTTATAAAAACAATAAGTTTGAAGTTTTCAATACTACCAATACTGACTTGGTTGGAATTCCTGACGACACCAAATTCTTAGTAATACCGGATATAAAACAAGATACAAAAGGCAATATTTGGATGGTTAATCTCAAGTCAAACGCGGGGAAACCCCTCAGCGTTTATACTAAAGACAAAAAATGGATTCACTATTCGTTTACTAATCCAAGCATCTCAACAAATGAAGTCCTTGATAAAATGGTTATTGATCAAAACAATGTTAAATGGTTTTTTGCAATTCAAGGTAACCGTGGTGTTTATTATTTCAACGACAAGGGAACTTTAGAAAACACTTTGGATGATACTCAAGGTTATATTTCAAAGTCAGACGGTTTATCAAGCGATTTGATTTCTTACCTCACATTGGATAGAAGGGGACAACTATGGATTGGAACTGATGTGGGTGTAAATATGATTAGCGATCCTACGAGACCGAAAACCACCCTCTCCACTTTAGTTGGACTTTCAGTTCGTAATCAAGCGGTAAACTGTATAGCTGTTGATCCTATTGACCAAAAATGGATTGGAACGAACAATGGGGTTTTCGTTTTGTCCTCCGATGGTTATCAGCTAGTTAATTATTTCAATGCTAAGAACAGTCCTTTACCGAATGATAATGTGATGAGCATTGCAATTGATTCCAGGAGCGGCAAAGTTTATATGGGCACTGATTATGGTTTAGCTGAACTTTCAACTTCATTCATTGAGCCAAAAGAAAGTTTTGAAACTCTTTACATCTATCCAAATCCATTTGTAATTGGCAAAGAAGAAAGCAGTATTACAATAGACGGTTTGATACGTAACAGCAGTATTAAAATTTTAAGTGTAACCGGAGATTTGGTTGCTAACTTTGAAACTCCCGGCGGGAAAATTGCTTTTTGGAATGGCAAAGACTCTAACGGAAATTTGGTATCAAGCGGAGTTTATTTCATTGTAGCTTTCGATGAAGAAGGCAATAACATAAAAACATCTAAAGTTGCTGTAATTAGAAAATAAGGTTTAGTTTTATATTCATGATAGTTATTTCTAATCTCTCAATTCAGTTTACGGGCGAAAATTTATTCGAAGGAGTAAATCTTAGAATTTCCCGCCACGATAAAGTTGCGCTTGTTGGTTCAAACGGAACCGGCAAATCAACTTTTCTTAAACTGCTCTATGGCATTGAACAGCCGGAAACCGGAAGCATTAAGAAACAAAAAGGAATCCGCATTGGTTATCTTCCTCAAGATATAATTGCATTCCGCGGTCAGACACTTTTCAACGAAGTAAAGGCTTCCCTTCCGGATATCAAATCTCTCGATGAGCGGGAAAAATTGGTTCTGGAAAACTTGAATGACCAAACAATTTCTGAAGAAGACCGCGCAGAAGTGCTGGAAGAATTAGGAGATATTCATTTAAGAAAAGACCAGATAGATTTTTACTCTGCCGATTCTAGAATTGAAAAAGTATTGATGGGCTTAGGCTTCCGTGAAAGAGATTTTTTCCGCCGAACAGAGGAATTTTCCGGCGGCTGGCAAATGCGAATTCAGATGGCTAAGATTCTCCTCTCGCAAAACGATTTACTTTTGATGGATGAGCCTACAAACCACCTTGATATTGATACGCTTGGCTGGCTGATAGATTACCTTCAATCATCCGATGCTGCTTTGTTAATTATTTCTCACGATAGACACTTCATAAACAGTGTTACGAATAGAACGATAGAAGTTTTTGATAGACAGATAAATTTCTACTCTGGCAATTACAGTCAATATTTGGTTTACAAAGAAGAACGAGAAAAACAATTACTAGCATTGCAGAAAAACCGGGAGAAACGTAAAAAAGAAATCGAAGGTTTTGTTGAACGATTCCGCTACAAAGCTTCAAAAGCAAGGCAAGTTCAAAGCCGCGTT
>DAIEQT010000513.1 GCA_027347545.1 Ignavibacteria bacterium
CTTATTCTCCGGGCGAGCAAGTTGATTTAACAGCCGAACTATACGATAACGCTTTCAACCCAATAGACACAGCGCAAATTGCATTATCAATTTCGCAAGCGGGCAATAAGAGCGAATTGATTATGACTCCGCAAAGCAACGGAATTTACATTGCATCGTACACGCCCGACTCACAAGGAGATTTCGTTGCAACGGCAAATACTAAATTAAATTCCTCTTCTATTGCGCCGGCATCATTACGATTTTCGGTCAGTCCGTCTTCTTTAGAATTATTAGATACAAAAATGCGTGTAGATTATTTAAAACTCCTGGCTAATTCAGTTAACGGTAAGTATTTTTCAATTGAAGAACAGAGCAATCTCTTAAAGAATTTGATTGATGCCGCAAAAAAACATGACGAAGGCATTCTTACGAAAAGTGAATTTGAATTGTGGAATTACTCCTGGATGCTTGGCGCGGTAATCTTTTTATTTGGCATTGAATGGTTCTTGCGAAAACGTTTTGGTATGATTTAACTACTAGAGACATAAATGGATTTTCTTACCTTTACTGCAGAAGAAGAAGTTAAAATTTCTTTGATGGATGAACAGCATGAGCAGATGACTCACGTCATCAACAAAATTTACACTGCGTTTATATTGAAGAAAAGCCGCACCGTACAATCTCAGTTGAAAATTTTGCTTGCACTCTTGCGCAAACATTTTGATTACGAAGAAAGCTTGATGAAGCAAACGCAGTTCGAAGGTTATTATTCCCACAAACTTGAGCACGACCGCTTCTATAAAAAGGTTGAAGTCGTTTATAATTCTTATCTTGATAAAAAGCCGAAGCTTACACTGGAAGAACTCTACAACGTTAAAAGTTGGTTCTTTAACCACATCGAGATAAAAGACAAAATATGCGGGGATCATTTTGCTAAGCACGGTATTACATAAGTCCTTCGAATCTGCGGCAAATCAATTACTCGGGTTTTTCTTTCCAAGCTTTTGCACAGCTTGCAAAACCAAATTAGCTGCTACTGAAAAGTGTGTCTGCCAATCTTGCATAAGTAAAATTCAAATTGCAGATTCCGAACGAATTGAGCGGGAATACCATCGTAAGTTTTCTCACAACAATATTATCAGCGCTTTCCAATCAGCTTTTGTTTTCGAAAAAGACAAAGAACTACAAGACATTCTCCATGCCCTTAAATACAATAACAAGTTTCTCGTCGGTAAGTTTCTTGGTGAATTAATTGCCAGCCAAGTTGGCGAGCAAGTTAAAACTTGGAATGCCGATATGATTATTCCGGTTCCACTTCATTCTCTCAAGAAAGCTGAAAGAGGCTATAACCAAGCTGAGTTAATCTGCAAAGGAATAAGCAAAGTGCTTTTCATTCCAACTAAACCAAACGTATTGAAGCGTTCCCGCTACACACTTTCTCAAACGACTATGACGCTTGAAGAAAGAAAAGAAAACGTGCACAAAGCTTTTGTCTTGAGGAAGAAGAGAAAGATAACCGGCAAAAGAATAATTATTGTTGATGATGTGCTGACAACTGGCGCCACGATAACAGAATGCGCTAGAGTCCTTAAAGAAAATGGAGCGGAAGAAGTTTACGCGCTATCGGTGGCTATTGCGGATTAAGTTAGCGTACATGTATTGTTGAGACTGGAAATACTGTTTGAATTTGATTTAGGTTTGCCTATATTTGAATCAGAATTACGACAAAAAACGCCCTGTAAGGTTTTGTCCTTATGGGGTTTTTCTTTTATATACTCAATTTTATTCTTCAAATCATTCACACAAGTGATATTCCCCTTTGCCGCTTTTTAATCAGGGCAGAATATTTTTCTTTATTAGGAACAATAACATAAGCAACTTTTCTCTTTCAATTAAGTGGTGTGCATAATAAGCCAGTTTAATTAAGGTTAAGCCCAGTTTCTTTTGTCCCTAATTTTCTTTTCCACCTATTTTCTCTCAAAATTACTTCATCAGCTGAAGTTGTGGCTGGCAAAATTTCAAGAATTGAGAACTCAAATAAATTATAGTCCATACCTTGTAATTCCTTATTTCCACCATGTCCACTATTAGCATAACTTTGCCACCTGCCAAATATTCCCTTTGCGCCGTATGCAGAACCAACATATAATCTGCCAGTTAATGTATCTTTGATTAAATAGATTCCGTTAACCGAGGAGAGCGTATTAATCCAAGTGGTATTCGAGTCGGGATTGTTAATCAGCATTTTGAGTTCGCGAAAGGTTAATATAACTTGGTCAAAAGAGGAAAAATCACCGAGCGAATTTTTACCTTTTATTTCAACAACAAGTTTATCTTTTGCTTGAACCCACGATAAAGTTGACTTACCCCAATCGATAACTAACCTTTCAGATAGTTCATCAAGAATCGGATTATGTTCTAAATTATACCAGCAAACGAAAGAATGCCATTTTTTAGGAAATGAATTTACATCTATTATTGAGTGCAATGATTTAGTAAAGTTCTTATTGTCAACATAGTCCTTAACATCCCACAATCCAAGAAAAAGCGACAAGGTATTTCTGTAAGGAGAAAAAACAGCAATTTGTTTTGCATTCGAAAACTTTTTTGGCGCTTGCAGAGATTGGTATGCTTCAAATCGTCCGCGATTATTTCTGAATGTTTCTAATATTGGTATTTCAGCATTACCATGGCGCACCAATCTTATTCTCGTAGTGTCAAGTTTGTATAGCTTGAGGATATTATAAAACGTCATTGCCCTGTCATTTATTGTTGGATAAAAATGCCAGTGAATTGGAGAATAAAGATTGGACGTTGAGACACAATGGTATTTAGCATAGTTCCATGGATATTTTTCTTTCTTATTAATCAGATAGAAATTAATTTCTTTTTTGACCTCTTCAATAATTTTTCTTGTTTGCTGATTTTCATCATTGGTGATAAATTCAACATTAAAAACATTATGTACCGGAGAAGAGATCAGAGCAATGCAATTAGTTGAGTCCTTATAAAATAACTTAATATGTTCTTGATCTTGATTGACTGATTTTTCTATCCAACTATATAAATTTCCGCTCATTTGTGGGACCTATTACATCAATTCAGTCATGTTAAGTTGTGGGCTAAAGCCCATTTTTTTTACTTCTATTAACCTAACAGCATTGCTTAATCACATCCTCTCTGGCGCAGTTACACCAAGAATTGACAAGCCGTTCCGCAATATTGTTTGAGTTGCGATGCTGAGAGAAATTCTAGCTTCGGCTAAATTCTTTTCGCTGCCGATAATTCTGCATTCGGTATAGAATCTATGGAACAACGCGGCTAACTCTTCCAGATAAATTGCAATGCGGTGTACTTCATAATTTTCTGCGCTTAGCAAAACTTCATTCGGAAACTCGAAAAACTTCTTCAGCAAATCTTGTTCAACCGGCTGGGTCAGCAATTCTAAATGCTCAAGGGAAGAATCCAGACCTTGCTCTTTAACCATTCTTAGTATTGAAGCGATACGTGCATGAGCATATTGCAAATAGAAAACCGGGTTTTCATCCGATTGTTTCTTAGCAAGCTCAAGATCAAAATTTAAGTGGCTGGTTATGCTGCGCATGTTGAAGAAATATCTCACTACATCCGCGCCGACTTCTTCAACCAGCTCATCTAAAGTAATGTAGTTTGCTTTACGGGTGGACATTTTTACAACTTCACCCTTTTGCATAATTGTTACAAACTGATGAATGAGAACTTTCACTTTTTCGTAATCGTAACCTAAGGCGCGCAAACCGGCAAGCACATCGGGGTATGTTGCGTTATGGTCGGAGCCGAACAAATCAATCATCAAATCATAGCCGCGCTCAAATTTAGTAATGTGGTAAGCTATATCGGGCAAGCGGTAAGTCGGTTCGCCGGTAGATTTTACAATCACTTTATCTTGTTCGTTGCCAAGCTCGGTAAGTTTAAGCCAAATGGCATCCTCTTTTTCATAAGAAAGATTTTTCTTCTTAAACTCTTCAAGAAGCGATGTAATTTTTCCATCATCATACAAAGTATGCTCATTGAAAAAGTTCTTCATCTTAATGCCAATAGCACTCATCGTTTTGATGATGTCGGCAAAGATTTCTTTTTCGGCAGTCTGCTTGAAAATGCCTTCAGCATCTTCGTTAATAAGTTTATCACCATGCTCATTAATCAGTTTAGCTGCAATTTCCTTGATGTATTCTCCTTGATAATAATCTTCCGGAAAAGTTGTTTCTTTACCAAGCAATTCTAAATAGCGGAGGCGTACTGAATCTCCAAGAACGCGCATTTGCCTTCCGGCATTGTTGAAATAATATTCGCGGTCAACATCGTAGCCAATCCATTCAAGCAAATTTGCAACTGTATCTCCAATTACTGCGTTTCTTCCGTGTCCAACAGTTAAGGGACCGGTTGGATTTGCGGAAATGAATTCTACCATTGCTTTTTTGCCGGCGTACTTTTTCGATCTTCCAAATTTTTCATTCTTCTCTAAAATTTCTTTGATGATGGATGGGATGTATGACGAAGTAAAATAAAAATTTATAAATCCGGGACCGGCGATTTCTACTTTTTCAATTACAGCTTTATCAAATTCTAGATTTTCGATTATCTCGGTAGCAATCTCGCGCGGATTTCTCTTTAATTTTTTGGAGAGAATCATTGCAGCATTAATAGCATAATCACCGTGGCTTTTCTGGTTTGGAACGCTAAGAACGTAATCAATTTCTTTTAGGTAAGGAAGTTTTTCTGAAGCCTTGCTGAATAAATCTACTAAATACTTTTTCAATCTTTTCTCCGTTAGGGTAATTATTTGTCTTCAGCAACCGCAATTACCGGTGCATCGCCCCACAATTTTTCTAAGTTGTAATAAGTGCGTGCTTCGTGCTTAAACACGTGAAGCACAACATCAAAGTAATCCATCAAAACCCAATTTAGAGTTTCAAAACCTTCACGGTGAAAACACTTAATGCCGCGCTCTAGAAGTTTATCATCAACATCATCTGCAATTGCTTTTACTTGTCTATCGGAATCGGCAGAGCAAATAACAAAGAAATCAGCAATTCCGCCGGAGAGTTTTCTTAGATCTAGAATCTTAATGTTGTAGCCTTTTTTCTCTTTAGTAAGTTCTGCAATTTCTTTTGCAAATTTTAGTGCGTCCAATGTTTCCTCACTTAAATGGTGTCAATGAAAAATAATCTTTACCTATCACAACTGTGACATCAATGAAATAATCTCTATTCAATTGCTGAATCACGTTTTCGTTTTTAATACCAAGCGCTTTGGCAACTTTATAAGCGTTAGCCATATTTCCAATCCGGTCAATAATTAGTGTCTCGTCAACATCGGAAGATACATAATTTCCTATGTCAGCAACATCAAAACCTTTGCTTCTAAGATAATCTGTATAACGGTCGGCAACGCCGCTAACGCCGCAGCCGTTTCTTACATCAACTTGAATAATATCTTCCGCGCCTTTAGCATCCGGCGCAAGTGGTTCTTGATCACCTTTGTAAGAAAGTTTAATATAAAGCGAATAGACCATAAAAATAATCACGGCTGAGAGTAAGAAAATGGAAACATTTATTAGAATGTTTACTGTTGGAGATTTTAAGTTTGCCGGTTTTTGTTTTGGCTTTGCTGGATTATACTTTTCCAATTTTTCCCGTGTTCAAAGTTCTTGTACTTACAAAGCCAAATTTAATAAAAATGCGCTACTCTTTCCCGAATTCATCTCTTCCAAAGAAATAATCTCTGGAATTTGAGAAGAATCCATTGGAATAATAAGGATTGTAGTATCCGAAAGGTGAACTGCGGTATTGAAGTATCACAGACATATTATCGCTGACTTTATAGTTCATCTGAACGCGGCTGAGGTAAACACCGTTAATCTGCTTTGCAAAATCTTTTCCAAAAGAACTATATGGTGAGTTTAACACGCTTATATCGGTTTCCAGGTTTAGTTTATCGCTAAATTGAAAAAGCATACTGTTGGTGTAGGTTCCCAGAGCCATTCCTCCACCGCTGCCAAATGCTGAATAAGAAAGACCAAATGAATGGCGCATCTGGAAGTCTTCTATTCCTAGAAGTCCAAATGGAAAAGCCGAACTATTCTTGTTAAATATTCCGCTTTTAACATCAACAGATTTATTGAGATCATCTCTAAACTGAGCAAACGAAGTCGAAATTGAAATCAGAAAAAATACTAGTACTGTCTTTTTCATCTGTTCACCATTTTTTGTCTTTAACAAAGATGGAAGCGCTTTGGTTTCCAAACTCACATGGAATAATATTTCATTTTTCCCAAGCGTTCAAGGTAAATCTAAAGCTATTTTATACGGACAATCATTTCAATTTCAACCGGTGCGTTAAGTGGTAATTCGCTAACACCAACAGCGCTTCTGGCGTGTTTACCTTGCTCACCAAATACCTGTACTAAAAACTCGGAAGCACCGTTAGCAATTTTCGGCTGTCCGCTAAATCCGTTTGAAGAATTTACAAAAACAGTCAATTTTACAATTTGCTCAATCCTCTCAAGATCACCAATAACACTTTTCACTGCGCTTAGACAGTTAACCGCGC
>DAIEQT010000029.1 GCA_027347545.1 Ignavibacteria bacterium
GATTGCTTTGATGATGCCTGCCGTTGCTTTTTCTCAAACGTATAGCAACCCGACACCAGTACCACTTTTGACAGCGGGCACTTATGGAGCGTTAGCTTATTCAGGGATCACCGGTGCTGCCACTGTTAATGGAGATGGTGGGACGTCAACTGCAACTATCGCCGGAACTATAACATTCAATGGAACGAACTGGGGTGTGGGCGGCGCTCACAATACGCAAGCCCAAACCGACTTGGCTGCCGCATTGACCAATGCCAACGGCAGAACAAATAATCTTACGATCGCGGATGCCCTCGCCGGACAAATTCTGCAACGTGGCGTCTATACAGGAGGAGCCCTTGATCTTGCATCGGGAACGACTCTAACGCTCGATGCCCTGAACGACCCTACTGCTGTCTTCATCATAAGGGCCGCGTCTACACTCACAATAAACACTAATAGCACCGTGTCCTTAGCAAACGGCGCTGTGTGGACCAACGTCTTCTGGTATGTAGGCAGTTCAGCGACTATTAATGGTGGTGGTTCAACTTTCAATGGAATCATACTTGCTGTTACGTCAATCACGCTGACTACCGGCTCAACAGTGACAGCACAATTGTTGGCGAATGGCGGCGCGGTTACAATAAACTCCAGTGTATTACCGGTGGAACTAACATCTTTCACGGCAGCGGTAAATAACAATGTGGTAGAACTAAATTGGAACACAGCTACAGAAGTAAATAATTACGGATTCGAAATAGA
Source organism: Ignavibacteria bacterium (assembly GCA_027347545.1). Classification (GTDB taxonomy): domain Bacteria; phylum Bacteroidota; class Ignavibacteria; order Ignavibacteriales; family Melioribacteraceae; genus Stygiobacter. Next base: position 742 of record DAIEQT010000029.1, read on the forward strand.
GCGGTTAGCAATTAGCGATAAGCTTTTAGCTAACAGCCAAAAGCTAAACGCTAATAGCTGGTCTAAGATTGGTTTTGTTCAAGGACATGGTAACAGCAATTCACCTAAAGAATATTCATTCGTTGATAAATATTTCAATGGAGGAAAAATACTCTATCGCTTAAAGCAGATTGATTTTGACGGCGCGTTCGAATACTCGGATGTTGTTGAAGTGGAAGTTGAAGCGCTGAAGAAGTTTGCAGTCTATCAGAATTATCCTAATCCGTTCAATCCAACAACATACATCTCGTATGACATTCCGGTGAAATCAAATGTTGTAATAAAAGTTTACAATGTGCTTGGAAGTGAAGTTGTAGCTTTGGTGAACGAAGAAAAACTTCCGGGTAGATATCTAGTTGAATTTAATGCGCCGCATTTGCCATCGGGAATTTATTTCTATTCGATAAACGCGGGTGAATATAAATCAATTAAGAAGATGATACTTTTGAAATAATATTAGATGGGTAGAGTGCGGTAAACCGCAATGGAAGATGGTTGATGGTAAATGGAAAAATCTTTTAAACATCTTGACGCTACGATTTTTAATATCGAAAAATTTAATTATCACGCAATGACTGGTAAAAAATACTTCAAAGCAAAAAATAGAATTGACTTTATCTTAAGCGTGGTTATCTTAATTGCCGCGTTTCCCTTTATGCTGTTGATTTCAATTCTATTGACGGTGATCTTGAAATCATTTCCGCTGATAATTCAAAAGCGAGGCATAACGGAAGATAACCAGGTCTTCTACATGTACAAGTTTAGAACCATTGGGAATCCATCCCTTGGGGATAAGATTAATCCCTATAACCGGATAAACAGTGAAAACATTCTCTTCAAATCAAGCTTATCTAAATACGTGCCTGCTTTTTGCAGATGGCTAAGAAAAACCGGATTTGATGAATTACCTCAGATTTTCAACGTGTTGAAAGGTGAGATGAGTTTAGTTGGTCCTCGCCCTCTAACGATTAGCGATCTTAAAGTGCTGAAGAATAATTATCCGCAGCATTACCAAATTCGAGACTCGATAAGTATAAAGCCGGGCATCACAGGAATGTGGCAAGTTTTCGGTAATAGAAACGAAGGAATAGAAAATTTGATTGCTCTTGATCTTCATTACTATGAACAGATTTCGCTTTTACTTGATCTACGGATTTTATTAAGTACAATTATATTAATCGCAAAAGGAAAGCACACTGACGCTATTTTCCCAAGTATGTCTTCTAATAAAGGATGGAACACTATTTTCTTGATTGACGAGTAGTCCCCCGTCAGAATACATCGGGCAGGCTCACCTGAAAGAAGTAGTTCCTTTTTCATCCCTTTGACCGATTGACCAATCCTTAATTCCTCCATATAATATTATGGTAATCAAGAAACTAGTAGATGAAAATATCCATTAATCACAATTAAAAAGGAGTTATCAAATGAATTCGCTGATAATTAAAGGAAACTGGAATGAAATCTCAGGTAAACTCAAACAACAATTCGCAAATCTAACGGATGATGATTTACTTTTCCAAAAAGGCAAGGAAGAAGAATTATTGGGAAGATTGCAGAGTAAACTTGGAAAAACCAAGGAAGAATTACGCAATATAATTTCAAAATTATAACGGTTAGTCCGCGCGAAATTTAATTCAGCAAGTGCGTGAGTCTCCGGCATATTAAAATGGAGTATTTAATTATTTCTAAACAACCAACAAGGAGAATTATGAAGAACAAGTATTTCGTCTTAACGGTTTTGGGGCTAATGGCAGGATTTGTATTAATCGGTTGTAACATCAATCGAGAAAAAAAAGTAGAAGACGCTAAAGAAAATGTTAAGCAAGCAAATCAAGATTTGAAAGATGCGCAAGCGCAATATGAAAAAGATTGGCAGCAATTCAAGACTGATGCAGAATCAAAGATTACCGCTAACGAAAAAAGCATTGATGAATTCAAAGCAGAGATAAAAACAGCAAGTAAAAAATTCAAGGCTAAATATGAAAGAGAAGTAGTGGTGTTAGAGCAAAAAAATATAGAACTAAAGAAAAAGATAAGCGAATATAAGTATGAAGGAAAAGATAAGTGGGAAGAGTTCAAACAAGCATTTAATAAAGATTTGGATATCGTTGGAAATGGACTCAAAGAAATATTCGCAAAAAAAGATTAACCGGCAATTGATTTTTACATAGTAAGGAAGAACAAAATGAAAATTATTTACACTTTAATCCTTTTAGTTTTTTTCTCAATGCTAATCCAAGCGCAGTTTAAACCTGCATACGAGGGGAAAATATTTTTAGATCAAAATACTTGGATGAACCGGCAGATTTCGACGAGTGAGATAAATCGTTATTCC
>DAIEQT010000041.1 GCA_027347545.1 Ignavibacteria bacterium
TGTTCTGATTGATAAGCAGTTAAAAAAATCGTCCTTTGATATAGTGTACAAAGTAAGAAAAGCTGTTGGCGTAAAAAAAGTTGGTCATGCCGGAACGTTGGACCCGATGGCAACCGGACTTGTGCTTATTTGCACCGGAAGAAAAACCAAAGAGATTACGCAGCTTCTTACTGTTGAAAAAACTTATACCGGAGTTATTTCGCTCGGCAGAACAACTCCTTCTTATGATTTGGAGACATTCTATGATTCCGAAAATGGCTTTGAAGGAATTACCGAAGAGATGATTCATAAAGTAAAAAGTGAATTCTTAGGTGAGCAGTTCCAAACTCCGCCAATGTTTTCTGCTATTAAGAAAGATGGCAAAGCGCTTTACCACATGGCGAGAAAAGGCATTGAAATTGAACGTGAGCCGAAGAAAATCTTAATCTCAAAATTTGAGATAACTAAGATTGATTTGCCGAATGTACATTTTGAAATCACGTGCTCTAAAGGAACTTACATTAGAGTGATTGCGCACGATTTTGGAAAGAAGCTTGGATGCGGTGCTTATTTACGTGAGCTGAGAAGAACAAAAGTTGGCGAGTATGATGTTGCTGATGCGTTGACAATAGATGAGTTTAGAGAACATTACACAATTATCCCGATTGCAGTTGTATGAAAGTTTATTCAGATAGATCTGAAATAGATAAAATAAAGAAAGCCGTTGTAACCGTTGGTTCGTTTGACGGATTGCACCGCGGGCATTTTAAGATTTTGGAGATGGTTAAAAAAGTAGCCGCTGAAACAGACGCGGCAAGTTTCGTAGTTACTTTCGATCCTCATCCAAGATCTGTTCTTGCTCAGAACTCCGAAGTTGGAATTTTAACTTCGCTTGAAGAGAAGAAATGGATTATTGAAGAAGCCGGGATAGAAAATTTAATGGTGATTCATTTTACCAGAGAGTTTTCTCAACAGACTTCGGAAGAGTTCATTAGAAAATTTGTTGTTGAAAAACTGGATGCATCGCACATGGTTATCGGGCATGATCATAAGTTCGGAAGAGACCGTTTAGGCGATGAAAACAAACTGAGAGAAATAGGCGAGCAATTTGGGTTTGGCGTGACTGCTGTTGCTGCCGAATGTTTGGATGGCGTAACAATCAGCAGTACAAAGGTTCGCAACTTTTTGATTGCCGGCGAACTTGATAAAGCAAATTTGTTTTTGGGAAGATTGTATTCCATTTGTGGAATTGTTGTTAAAGGTGCTCAACGCGGCAGAACGCTTGGTTTTCCAACAGCAAATGTTCAAGTTGATGATCCGAAGAAATCAATTCCTAAGAATGGTGTTTATGTTGTTCGTTGTACGCTCGGCAGCCAAAGCTATTATGGAGTGATGAACATTGGTTACCGTCCGACTTTTGAGAACAAACACGAAATTGTTGCTGAAGCAAACATTCTTGAATTCGATCGTGATATTTACGGAGAGAAAATTAAAGTTGAGTTTGTAAAGCGTCTTCGTGATGAAAAGAAATTCGATTCCAAAGATGCTCTCATTCATCAGATTGAAACAGATAGAAAAGAAGCGGAGAATATCGCTTCAGTAAATAAAAATTAATCAACTAATCAATTCCGGTTAACGCTGGAATTGCATCGTAAAACAAAATAAAGGAGCAGTACAATGTCATTATCATTACAAGAGAAACTTGACATCATCAAAAAATTTGGTGACAACGAAAAAGACAGCGGGAAAGCTGAAGTTCAAGTAGCTCTATTGACAGCAAGAATTAACCAACTAACAGGTCATTTTGAAGCAAACAAAAAAGATCATGCATCACGCCGCGGCTTGTTGCAGATGGTTGGTAAAAGAAAAAGATTATTAACCTACTTAGCAGAAAAAAATATTGAAAGATACCGCGCTATAATTAAAGAATTGAACATTAGAAAGTAAGAGGCATTAAATGGTAGTAACCAAAGAAGTACAGATTGGCAAGCATAAGCTGATCTTTGAAACGGGCAAATTGGCTAAACAAGCTAATGGTGCAATAATGGCTCGTTACGGTGATACGATGGTTCTTGTAACTGCGGTTGCCGGTGGCCTCAAGGAAGATATTGATTTCTTTCCGCTCAGCGTAGAGTATAGAGAAAAAGCATTTGCAGCCGGAAAAATTCCGGGTGGATTTTTTAAACGCGAAGGTAAACCAAGCGACCGCGAAGTTTTAAGCGCCCGTTTGATTGACCGCCCAATTCGTCCCTTGTTTGATGATAATTATAGAAATGAAACTCAAGTTGCTGCGTTTGTATATTCATTCGATGGAGAAAATGAGCCGGATGTAATAGCCGCATGCGCTGCATCTGCGGCATTAGCAGTTTCAGATATTCCATTCCTCGAACCAATCGGCGAAGTCCGCGTTGGCAGAGTGAACGGCGAATTTATAATCAATCCAACATTTCAAGAAGTTGAAGAAAGCGATATCGAATTAGTTGTTGCCGGAACTGAAACTTCAATTATGATGGTTGAAGGTGAATCCAAAGAAGTTAGTGAGAGCGATCTTCTCAACGCGCTCAAATTTGCTCATCAAGAAATCAAAAAGATTATTGAAGTGCAGAAAGAATTACGCGAAGCTTGCGGCAAACCTAAGATGGAAGTTATTGCTAAAACTTTGGATGAAAATCTTGTAGCGGATGTTAACGCTCTCGCTCACGATAAATTCAAAGTGATTGTTTCTTCTGTTCTTGCTAAAGAAGAAAGATCAAAAGCTAACCACGATTTAGGTGATGAAGTTGTTGCAGTCTTGGCTGAAAAATATCCGGGACAAGAAAAAGTTATTGGTCAAATACTTCACGATATGGAAAAGGATTTGATGCGCAAACGTATTCTTGAAGAAGGATTACGTCTTGACGGCAGAAACACAAAACAAGTACGCCCAATTACTTGCGAACTTGGGCTGCTTCCACGTGTTCACGGAACAGCATTATTTACACGTGGTGAAACACAGAGTTTAACAACTCTAACTCTTGGTACAAAGCAAGATGAACAAATCATTGACGGATTACAGGACGAGTATAAGAAGAGATTTTTACTTCATTATAACTTCCCGCCGTTTAGTGTTGGTGAAACCGGAAGATTCTCCGGTGTTGGAAGAAGAGAAGTTGGTCACGGTAACCTGGCAGAGCGTTCTTTGAAAAACATTCTTCCTCCTGAAGATAAATTCCCATATACAGTCCGCATCAATTCAGATATTCTTGAATCAAACGGTTCATCATCAATGGCAACAGTTTGCGCCGGTTCGCTTGCAATGATGGATGGCGGCGTTCCGGTTAAATGTGCTATTGCCGGTATTGCTATGGGCTTGATTAAAGAAGGCGATAAGTATGCAGTTCTTACTGATATTCTTGGAAACGAAGATCACCTTGGTGATATGGATTTCAAAGTTGCCGGAAGTACAAATGGTATAACCGGTTTACAAATGGATATCAAGATTGAAGGAATTTCTTACGAGATTATGGAAACCGCGCTTGCTCAAGCTAAGGAAGGAAGATTCCACATTCTTGGTATTATGAATGAGGCAATTTCCACAGCAAGAGAAAGCATCTCAATTTACGCCCCAAGCATTTTATCTACAAAGATCCCGGTTGATAAAATCGGTGCTCTTATTGGACCTGGCGGAAAGGTTATCCAGAGAATCCAAAAAGACTTCAGCGTAGAAATCAGTGTTGAAGAAGATGGTACTGTTAATATTGCAGGTCAAGATTCTAAACTTGCTAAAGAAGCAAAAGAATATATCAAATTAATGATGTCTGAGCCGGAAGTTGGTAAGTCATACAATGCTAAGGTTATCAGCATTAAAGACTTTGGTGCATTTGTAGAATTTATGCCAGGCATTCAAGGACTGCTTCACATTTCTCAAGTAGATAATAAGAAGATCGCAAAGGTTAGCGATGTTCTTGCAGAAGGTGAAATGGTTCGTGTTAAGTTGCTAAGCATAGAAAATGGCAAATACGCTTTGTCAAGAAAAGTCTTGTTGAAAGAAAAAGAAGAAGTTAAAGAAGAAAACAATACAGAGAATGCTGAGTAACAACTCGGCATTTTTTATAGAGCAGAATGATTGATGAAACTCGGTAGCCTTGATATTGGACATAAACTTTTTCTCGCCCCAATGGCGGAGGTTACCGATTCGTCTTTCAGAAGAATTTGTAAAGAATATGGCGCTGGAATTACATTTACCCAAATGGTTAGCGCCGAGGGTGTAATTAAAAATAACTTCGAATCTCTCCGAATTCTATCGTTCAACCGGAACGAAAAACCAATTGGTGTACAAGTACTTGGTAACGATCCGGCAATTTTAGGAGAGGCGGCAAAAGAAATTTCCCGGCTTAAGCCAGATTTAATTGATCTTAACTGCGGCTGTCCGGTTGATAAAGTTACTACAAACAATATGGGCTCTGCGCTTCTCGATGATCCCAAAATGATCGGCAAAATCATCCGCAAAATGGTTGATAATGCCGGCGGTGTTCCCATTTCGGTAAAACTGAGATTGGGAAAAGATAGAAGTCACATAAACATTTTTGAAACAGCCAAAGCTGTTGAAGACAGCGGAGGTTCTTTGGTTTTTGTTCACGGACGCGCACGCAATGATAAGTATGAAACTGAACCTGAGTGGAGCTGGATTGGAAAAGTTAAAGAGTTGGTGAAAATTCCGGTTGTGGGAAACGGTTCAATCTTTTTCCCCGAAGATGTTAAAAAGATGAAAGATGAAACCGGATGTGATTCTGTAATGGTTGCACGCGGCGCACTTGGTAATCCGTTCATATTCTCCCGCTACAACAAACTTGTAGAAACGGGCGAAGACCCGGGAATGCCGGAAATTAATGTTGTTAAAGAAGTTCTGTTAAAACATATAAATAGTATTGAGTTTGAATTCGGTGAAGTCGTTGCTCTTGATAGAGCAAAGAAACAAACCGTCTGGTATTTGAAAGATTATCCTGGTATAAATTTTCTTTTAGAGAAAGTTTTTGGTTTAAGAAATTTTGATTCACTTCGTCAATTAATTAACGATCACACCGCAAAAATTACAAGCGGCGAGTATGGCGAAAGTGATAAAGTAGATGTAATAAATAAGTTTAAGAAAAAAGTTCTTTTCTGGCTGACTGAAGATATAACTCAGATTCAAGGATAAGAACACATAAGGTTTTACAATGAATAAAGAAATAATTATTAACTCTTCCACTTCGCAGAACCGTGTTGCGATTACAGAAGATGGAAATCTAGTTGATTTTTTTGTTGACCATCCGGAAAAACAGAGGATGGTTGGCGACGTTTACTACGGCAGAGTTGCCAGAGTATTGCCGGGAATCCGCGCAGCATTTATAGATATCGGTATGAAGCACGATGCGTTTCTTCACTTTTCTGATATTGGCGAACGCACTGAAGCATTGCAAGGAATTTTTGATGACGATACCGATGACGATGATGAAATTGCACCAACTGAACAGAAGGAGGTAAAAGAAGAACCATCTCCAAATTCTACTTTGGAACTTGCTAAACCTGTTCATGCAAAAGAAGCTGAGCAGCGCGAAAGACCTACTACACGTCTTCACAAAGGGGAAGACATTCTGATTCAGATTATCAAAGAACCCGTGAAGGATAAAGGCGTTCGTGTTACTTCTTCAATTTCTATTCCGGGTAGATTCTGTGTACTTCTTCCTTTGGATAACAAGATTGGCGTTTCCAAAAAGATTGTTGATTTCCGCGAGCGTAAAAGATTAAGAAGAATTGCACGTGGAATATTGCCGAAAGATTGCGGCTTAATTATTCGTACAGCTGCAAAAGACCAGAGCGATGAATCGCTAAGCGGCGATTTGAAATATCTGGTTAAAATTTGGCAAGACATTCAGAACGAAGCTAAAAAAGAAGAGCCGCCGGCTCTGCTTTACAAAGATTTGAGCACAACAATTTCGGTTATCCGGGATTTATTCACTCCGGATGTTTCTAAAGTCTTTGTTGATTCGAAAAAACTTTGGAAGGAAATTAGAAATTATCTCCAGTTTATTCAGCCGGCACTTCTTGATAGAATTGAATTATACAAAGAAGACGCGCCGATTTTTGAAACCTT
>DAIEQT010000042.1 GCA_027347545.1 Ignavibacteria bacterium
CAAAGCGGAATGAAGGCTGCTTCTTCTCATACCGGCGCGCTGAGCAGTAAAGACAAGGTTGTTGATGCGCTGCTTAATCAATTTGGAATTATCCGCGCAGATAATCTTAACGAATTGTTTAACACCGCTAAGGGATTTGAAAACTTTCCTCTTCCTAAAGGAAATAGAATTGCAGTAGTTACCAATGCCGGCGGTCCGGCAATACTTTGTGTTGATTCGCTAGAAAAACAAAATCTTTTACTCGCCAACCTTTCTGATGAAACAAAAAAGAAATTGCGGGAGATTGTTCATCCGGAAGGAAGTGTAGAAAATCCGGTTGATCTTTTGCCCGGCGGAAATGCCGAAGCATATAAGCTTGTAAATGAAATTGTTTGTACCGATGAAAATGTTGATGCGGTAATTTCAATTTTTGTTGAGCCGGTAATGGTTGAGCCTTTCGGAGTTGTCGAAAGTGTTTATTCTATAGAAAACGCGAAACCAATTTTGCAAGTAGTAATGCCTCTCCCGGAGTTTTGGCAAAAGTATAGAACAGAAAGCGCAAAGAAGAAACCTCTGTTCAGAAACCCTGAAGACCCGGCGGAAGTGCTTTCTAATATGCTTTTCCATAAAAAGAAAAAAGACAACCTCGAGAAAAACCGGCATGAATATCTGGATCAGTTGAAATACAAGCATGAGAATAAATTTAATTTCAAACCGGGATTTATTTCTCAGAATGAAATCAACAAACTATGCCGTGCTTATAAAATACCGGTTATCAAAGGTAAACTTGTCTCCCCGGAAAATCTGAAGGCGTTTGACGAGGATTTTTATCCCGTTGTTTTGAAGGGTATTAATTCAAGTGTAGTTCACAAAACTGAAATGAGCGCGGTTAAACTCAATATCAAAAACAAAAAAGAATTGCTTCAGAAAGCCAAAGAGATTACGGACGGTTTTTCGAAGTTCGGGTATTCCGTTGAAAAGTTTCTAATTCAAAAATTTGTAAGAACTCGGAATGAATTGATTATTGGCGGATTTCGTGATCCCTCCTTTGGACCAATTATTATGTTTGGAACCGGCGGAAAATATGTTGAAGTTCTCGGTGATACGGCAATCAGGTCCGCTTATCTTTCAGATGACGATATAGATTCGTTGATCGCTTCAACAAAGATGGATAAAATATTGCGCGGTGTGAGAGGCGAAACCCCGGCGGAAATAAATTCGTTGCATAAAATTATTAAATCATGCGCCCGTATGATTATCGAAAACGAGAACATTTTGGAGTTCGATTTGAACCCGCTGATTGTGGGCGAAGATAATAAGTTTTACGCGGTGGATGTGCGTGTTAAAGCCGGACAAAGTATGCGTATTTAATTTTCCTTATTTTTGCACCAACATAATAAACTGTAAATGAAAATTGCATTTGTAGCTAGCGAAGTTTTTCCTTACGCTAAAACCGGCGGACTTGCAGACGTGGCAGGTTCTTTGCCGATTGAGTTAAGCAATCTCGGCAGCGAAGTAAAAGTTTTTATGCCAAAGTACAATATGTTTGGCGAGGTTGAACACGGGTTGCATTATCAATGGAACATCGGCGAAATTCCGGTTCGCGTTAACGGACAAGTTCATTCGGTTCATGTTCACACAGCAAAACTTCCACGCTCAAACGTAGAAGTGTATTTTGTTGATTGCCCTCATTTTTTTCACCGTTTCCGCGTTTACACAAACGATCATGATGAAGATGAGCGTTTCATTCTATTTATGAAAGGTGTTATCGAAATTCTTCAGCGCATCGGCTGGGCTCCGGATGTAATTCATTGCAACGATTGGCAAACCGGTTTACTTCCTCTTCTTCTCCGCGAAAATTACGGCTGGGATAAAATGTTTCACCGCACGGCAACTGTCTACTCTATACATAATATAGCTTATCAAGGCAGATTTTCTAAAGAAACTTTTAGCAAAGCGGAAATTAAACCAGAGCATTTTGTATATGGCGGGCTTGGCGAATACGAAGGGGGCATTAATTTTATGAAGACCGCCATTCTAACCAGCGACGTTATAAATACTGTAAGCCAAACTTACGCGCATGAATTGCTCACACCGGAATATGGCGAGGGGATGCAGAGTTTTCTTCACGCCCGCGCTCAAGATTTTTACGGCATAATAAATGGAATTGATTATCATGTTTGGAATCCGGAAAAAGATGTTTTGCTTCCCTACCAGTTTTCTTCTTCGGAACTCTCAGGCAAACTTCAGAATAAAAAATTTCTTCTCGAACAGCTTGGTTTTGAATATGATGAAAATGTTCCGTTGATTGGTATTATCTCGCGAATGGTTTCTCAAAAAGGATTTGATATAATTGGTTACGCACTGAATGAATTGATGCAGCTTAACGCGCAGTGGGTAATTCTTGGAAGCGGTGAGCACCGTTACGAAGAAATGTTTATGCAGATTAAAGAAAAATATCCGCACAAAGTTTATTTCTATCGCGGATTTAATAACGAGCTTTCTCATTTTATTGAAGCCGCCTCAGATATTTTTTTGATGCCTTCCCGCTTTGAGCCATGCGGTCTTAATCAAATTTATTCCCTTAAGTATGGAACCGTTCCTGTGGTGCGTAAAACCGGCGGTCTTGCAGATACCGTTTTAGATTGGAATGAGCACCTGGCGCTAGGACAAGAAATTGGAACGGGCTACTCGTTTCACGATTACACCGCACGCGCACTAATTCTTTCTGTTGAGCGCGCTATTCATGATTTTAATTTGAAAGACGTCTGGCTTAAAATTCAGCAAAATGGAATGAACAAAGATTATTCGTGGCGCAGATCTGCTGAAAAATACATTGAGCTTTACAAACATGCGGTAATAAAGAGGCTTGGTTAGTTTATTGCTCATGAAAATTATACTTAAAAATTTTTCCCTTTGTGAACTGAACGAATACCCCGCTTGGACGTCTTAATCGGGTATCTGTTTTTGATTCCCACCAAAATTACACGGGAACGGCACGCAAAATTATAATTAACTTTTAGGATTTATGAAGGCTTCTCAAATGTTTATTTTCTTTGGAATCGTTTTTACGATTTACGGACTTGTTAATTACTATATTATTCGTCGCGGCTTATCCGTTGTGCCGGTGGAATACAAAACAATTTTCTTGGTTGTAACTATCTTTATAGCCGCATCTTACATTGCCGGCAGAGTTTTTGAAAACGTTTGGATTTCCCCGATCAGCATTGTGCTTGTTTGGATTGGCTCTTTCTGGCTTGCAATAATGACCTACACTTTTCTCTTCTTGATCGTTGTGGATTTATTTCGGTTGGTTAATCACTTCTTACCGTTTTTCCCTTCCTTTATAAACGGAAACGCAGAACACGCAAAACGTACTGTGGCTTTAATAGTTGGCATCTTGGTTTCTTGCTCTGTTGCCGGCGGCTTTATCAACACAAAGATGATTGCAATTAAAAAATATTCCATTGATATAAAGAAAAGTGCCGGTGGATTAAAATCGCTTAATCTGGCAATCGCTTCCGATCTTCATCTCGGTACTATTAACAGTTACGAATTTATGTACACGGTTGGAGATAAACTAAACGCGATGAATCCTGATGTAATTTTACTTGCCGGAGATATTATAGATGAGGATTTAGGTCCGGTAATAAAATATGATGTTGGTGAACATCTAAAAAGATTGAAAGCAAAGTATGGCGTTTATGCAGTTACCGGAAATCACGAATACATTGGCGGCTCGGAACCGGCTGTTGAATATTTACGCAAGCATGATATAAATGTCATTCGGGATAACGCTATTAAAGTTGATAACGCATTTTATGTTGTGGGGCGGGAAGACCGTTCAAGCAGACAGTTTGGCGGCAAGCGGCGTAAAGAACTTCCAGACATAATGAAAGATGTTGATAAATCGCTTCCTGTTATTATGATGGATCATCAGCCCTTTAATTTGGAACAAGCAGCGCAGAATGGCGTTGATCTTCAGATTAGCGGGCATACGCACAACGGGCAGATCTGGCCATTTAATTATATTGTAGAAAAAGTTTACGAACTTGCCTGGGGTTACAAAATTATCGGCAACACTCATTACTATGTTTCTTGCGGCGTTGGCGGATGGGGTCCGCCAATAAGAACCGGCAGCCGCCCGGAAATTATTAACATAAACCTCAACTTTGTTGGAGATACAAATTGAATAAAGATAAATGTTTAGTTGTTGGCGCTACCGGCGGCATTGGCAGATCCGCGGTTAAAGCTTTAGTAGAAAATGGAAATCACGTGCGCGCCTTTGTACGCAACAGACACAAAGCCGAGAAATATTTCTTCGGTATGAATAATGTTGAAATCTTCGAGGGTGACGCAACAAAACCCGCTGATCTATCGAAGGCTATTAAGGATTGTTCAACTTTGTTTTACGGGGCTAACACTCTCTACACAGAATGGATTGAAAAGGCGCGTCCGTTGTTAAAAGTTTCTCTTGGTGCAGCTTTGGAAGCAAAAGCCCGTTTTGTTTTTCCGGGTAACGTTTATTTATATGGTCATGCGCAATACAATCCGGTTGATGAAAAACATCCACATGCGGCTCATACTGTAAAAGGAAAAATCAGAGTTGAAATGGAAGAAACAATTAAGAAGTATTCCGCCGAAAAAGGATTACAATTTACAATAGTTCGCTTTCCGGATTTTTACGGACCATTTGTTGTAAATGGTTTTTCGGAGAAGGCTTATCAAAACGCTCTAGCGGGAAAATCAATACAGTGGATTGGCGCCAAGAATGTATCGCTTGAATATATATTTATTGAAGATGCCGGAAAGTGTTTAGTTACAGCCGGACTTTCCGAACAAGGAATAAATCAAGAGTTTAATGTTCCGGCTACATCGCCAATTACTAACAATAACTACTTAGGATTAATCTCTAAACTTGGTGGCGCAAATTCAAAATTGCAAATACTCAACTCAAATTTGATCTTCTCCGTAATGGGTTTCTTTAACAAGCTAATTAAAGAAGTTGCAGAGATGCTTTATCTAAAGCGGGAAGAACTTATTCTTGATGGAACAAAATTCAAAAACGTTTTTGGGTTTTTGCCAAACACTACCTATGAAGAGGGCGTAAAGAAAACTTTTGAGTGGGTTAAGTCGTTTTACAAAGTTTAATCTGTGCCGGGCGTTTCTTCTTGACTGTTAAGAATATTTTCCGCTTCTAAAACTTCACCGAACGGAACAAGAATTTTTATTTCTCCAGAACCATAAACGGCAATATCCAGTGCGTTTTGTGGGTTATAATTGTTAGTCGCTAGATACACTGACGGAGAGTTTAATCCGGAAAACAAGAACGGATGCAACCCGTTTATTACTAATGTGTTTCTTAGGCTTTCGATTATATATGCTTCTTTACTCGCTGCAACTACGGCAAGCGATTGAAGAACTTCGTAATGCTCATGCTCGTTGCAAAGAAATGTTTCGTTAACAAATCCGCCGCACTCATTGCAGAAAGCATAATGGCAGATTACACAGACACCTTCGGCATCTGCTGCTGGATGTGTAAAGCATCTAACGTTTTCATCAAATAAACTTCCGCAGCGGGGACAAAACTCATCTTCGTTTGTTAATTCTAATTCGCAGGCACTACATTGTAATTCGTTTTCCATGTTTCCCTTATTTACTATACCGACATTTGTCGTTATTTCAACAAAAGCATCTTCTTCGTTTGAACAAAGCCTTGTCCTGAGCCAGCCGAAGGATCACCGGCTTGCAATCTGTAAAAATAAACACCGCTTGGTAAAGACTTGCCGCGGCAAGTCTCTACGTTAAATGAAACATTGTAGTTTCCCGCTTGCTTGTATTCATTTACCAATGTTGCAACTTCTCTTCCAAGAACATCGAAAACTTTTAGTGTTACCTTTATCGTTTCTCCTTTCACGTTTGATGGGATTGTGTAGCTAATTGTCGTTTCCGGATTAAACGGATTAGGATAGTTTTGAGAAAGAATATATTCTGACGGAAGATTTTCTTGTTGTTCTATACCGGTTTTGGTTTTGACCTGGTGATAATAAATATATGGAGCATCTAGGCTCCATGGGGATAACTCAATCGTTAAATTGAGTTTTTTTGCAAAGACATTTTTTTCTTTTGCTATAGAATAAACAAAGAGAGAATCGTTTCTATAATAAGCTATATAGCTTGAGTCGGTATCTATGGTAAACTTTAATCCCGTGAAGTCTTTGACTGTTTTTTTGTTTTGAAGTGCAAGGGAATTCAAATCAATCGTCTCTTTATAAAGAATATAGTTGTCTAAATGGTAAAGCTCTTTTCCAAAGTAAAAGTACCTTCGCGAATAATAATTTGTAGTTATTCCTGTTGGTTTTAATTCCTTGATAATTACAAAACGGTTATTCGAAAAGAACGCTAACTGCAAAGGGCCACCAAGGCTGACCTGGTACAAATACAAACTGTCGGCTACATGAAATATTTTTAGCGGAAATCCCCCTTGAAGAAATCCATCTTTCCAGACTTCCATTTTTTGCTCCAGCTTAATTTTGGGCGAGTTTGAAAGGTCGGCTAAATACATAGAGTCTCTGTTATTTTTGTTTTGTAGAACTAATAAAAATTTATCACCCATCTTTCCTGCGGTATGAATGATTTTTAGATTCTCGTTGGTTATTCCTTCATATAATGAATCGCTTCTGACAAATAGAGCGGTTCGTTGTATTCCAAAAAATATCCAGGCGCCATCATTAACTTTTTCTACGATAGGTTTTTCATAAAGAAGCTGGTCCATTGGGTCTATCCAATTCAGCATCCTTATTATTTGACGTGTACTTTTGTTTGTGTTGTTGTACAAATAATTAAAGCGTTCTTCAAGCGCACGACTTATTTCCATTTTAAGAGTAACAAGATACTCCGTATTTCCGACGCTAAACCCTTTTAGGCAAGTTTCGCTTGTTCCCCCGCCGGGAACGGATACGTTTTTCCACTGCCACAAAGTATCGCTAAGATCAATTTCTTGTTTGGTAAAGTTGATGCGTAATAGATTCCCCGTTGTTACTGTCTGCTGTGCGTTAATATTAATTACCGCGAACAACAAACAAATTGCAATAACCGCCCGCTTCATAATGTTCCCCTTATTAAGTTTTACTTCAATAAAATCATTTTCTTTGTTTGAACAAAGCTTCCAGCTTGCAATCTATAAAAATAAACACCGGATGTTAATTTAGAATTGAGAATTGAGAATTGAGAATTATATGTTCCGGCTTGTTTGTGTTCATCAACAAGCGTTGCGACTTCTCTTCCTAGCACATCGAAAACTTTTAATGTTACGTTTACCGTTTCACCTTTCACGTTTGACGGGATTGTATAGCTAATAGTGGTTTCCGGGTTAAATGGATTAGGATAGTTCTGCGACAATGAAAACTCAGTAGGA
>DAIEQT010000044.1 GCA_027347545.1 Ignavibacteria bacterium
AAACTTATGCCTCGAGTTAGTCCAAAGAAAAGCTGGGAAGGTGCCGTTGCCGGATTTGTATTTGCAATAATTGGAATGATTGCAGCAAAATCTCTTGTACTTGAGTTTCTTACAACTTCCCAAGCGCTAGTAATCGGAATAATAGTAGGATTGTTTGGACAGATCGGTGATTTGGTAGAAAGCCTAATTAAACGTGATGCAAACGTTAAAGATTCATCATCCATCATTCCGGGTCATGGCGGAATTTTTGACCGCTTCGATTCACTTCTTTTCGCCTCACCAATAGTATATTTGTACTTAAGATTGATAAGCTAATTTCACTATAATTCTTGCTCTTGCTCATAATCTTAATCTTAGATTATGGAGATTATGAATAAGATCAGGAGTAAGATCAAGATAGTAATACATTCTTTAGACAATTTAGGAAGTGTAATCTCGTTTATGAGCAAAGAAAAAATTTCAGTAATAACTCTTGGCTGTTCAAAAAACACGGTAGATTCCGAACGTTTGATGAGCCAGCTAAAGCTAAACCAATTTGATTTGGTTGACGACGCAAGCTCCGCCGATTCAATAGTAATTAATACATGCGGCTTTATTGATGCTGCAAAAGAAGAATCCATTAACACCATTCTTTCTGCAATTGAGCATAAGAAGAAAGGCAAGATTAAGAAAGTAGTAGTTGCCGGTTGTTTATCGGAACGTTACGTTGAAGATTTGCGCAAAGAAATTCCGGAAGTTGATGCTTACTTTGGCACCGAAGCTTACGAAGCAATCGTAAATGAATTTGGCGGAGATCTGAAATACGAATTGCTCGGCGAACGCGTTATTACAACACCAAAACATTTTGCCTATCTTAAAATATCTGAGGGATGCGACAATCCTTGTTCATTCTGCGCAATTCCTTTGATGCGTGGAATGCATAAAACTAAACCGATAGAAGCATTACTCGCGGAAGCTGAATCACTCGCCAAACAAGGTATAAAGGAGTTAATCATAATTGGGCAGGATACATCTGATTACGGAATTGAGTTGTATGGCAAGCGCAACTCCGCCGAGTTGCTTCGCAGACTTTCCGAAATAAATGGAATTGAATGGATTAGATTGCTATACGTTTACCCTTCTCACGTTCCTGATGACTTGATTAATGAAATTGCGAACAATCCCAAAATCTGCAAGTACATAGATATTCCACTACAGCACATTTCGGATAATGTACTTAAATCCATGCGGCGCGGAATTACAAAAAGAAGAACAGTCGAATTGCTGAACAATTTAAAAGCGCGCATTCCAAACTTAACTTTGCGCACAACATTTATTGTAGGTTATCCGAATGAAACAGAAACAGAATTCCAGGAGCTATGCGATTTTATACGCGAAATCAAATTTGACCGGGTCGGTATTTTCAATTATTCTATAGAGGAGAACACGCCAAGTTTCATTTTAGGCGATCCACTTACATCCGAAGAGAAAGAAGAACGCAAAGCAATTGTAATGGAAATTCAAAAAGATATTTCCGAAGAAAAAAACCGTGCATTAGAAGGCAAGCAACTTCGTGTAATTGTTGATAGAACCGAAGGTGATTATTTTGTTGGAAGAACAGAACGGGACGCCCCCGAAGTAGATGGCGAAGTTTTAATCAGGGCTGAAAACGAGCAGGTAAAAATTGGTGAGTTTTATAGCGTTGAAATTTATGATAGTAATGAGTATGATTTATTCGGGAAAATCATTCCCAATAAAGGAGCTTAAAAATGAAGAGAATTCTTATGCTTATTCTAATTATAAACGGTTTTTGTTTTTCTCAAGTAGAATACTCCGGGAATAAAAACCCCTCCGGCAATCCACCAATGTTCTATTACGATGTAGCACAGATGAAAAGCGGTACTGCAGGCAGAACACGCTTGGAAGTATATGTGCAAGTTCCCTACTCAAGTTTATCGTTCATTAAAAAAGACGCGGGTTTTAATGCAAGTTATAATGTTACAATTTCTTTGATGGATGAGAAAAAAGAGAATATTCTAAACGAAAAAACTTGGAAAGAAAAACTCACTTCGGCAGATTTTAATCAAACGCTAAGCAATAAGAATTTTAGCCTCAGTAATAAGTATTGGGATTTGCTGCCGGGTAATTATGTTCTTAAAACTATTCTGGAAGATGGCGATTCAAGAAGAACTTCTGCGCGGGAGATGCCTCTAAAAATTAGAGCTATTACCGACTAGATTGATATAAGCGATGTACTGCTTGTTTCCGAAACAATAAAGGACTCAACCGGCGAAAAGTTAGTTCTTAACGTATCCAAAACGGTAACCAACAAAGATCATTCGCTTTCATTTTTTTTCAATGTTTATGCCGATAAAGAAAGAGATGTTTACATAGAATACTATTTGAACGACCCGCAATTGAGTACTTCTACAAAACAACTCGATCCCAGGAAGTTGAAAGCTGGAACCAACGCCATCAATTTTACAATTAACAAAGCAAATTTTTCTATCGGTAGTTATACTCTCAAAATCATGATTAAGGATAAGGATTGGAAAGAAATAAAAACTGTTGAAAAGAATTTCCAGGCAAAGATTTATGGCGTCCCTAATTCGATTTTGGATTTAGACAAAGCGGTAGAACAAATGGTATATATTGCTTCTCCCGGTGAAAAAGATTTTATTGAAGACGCAAAGAGCTTTGAAGAGAAGATGAACCGGTTTCTTGCTTTTTGGGAAAAGAAAAAACCAAATTCAAAAGTCGAAGAAAATCCGATTATGCATGAATACTATAGAAGAGTTGAATACGCTAACAAAACATTCAAAGGATTTGGAGAAGGCTGGCACTCGGATATGGGAATGATCTACATTACTTTTGGTCCGCCCAGCAATGTTGAACGCCATCCGTTAGATTCCGACGCAAAGCCGTATGAGATTTGGGATTATTACGAAATTAACCGCAGCTTCACTTTTGTTGATGAAACCGGCTTTGGAAATTACCGGCTGATTAATCCGGATTTTTCCCGCTGGCCTGGATATAGACAGTAAATGAACGAACCAGCTTCCTGCCGCGCCTTTGGTCGTCAAGGCGGGCGACTTGCTGAATCCGCCTCGTCAAGCCGAAGGCGTGACGGGCGCAAGTGAAGCAAGGCGAGGAGTGTAGAGTAAAGAACGTAGAGTGAAATAGAATCAAAAGACAAAAGTAATTTTCAAATATTGGATCTGTGTTAATCATAAAAAATCCCCGCCTCGAACGACACAGTTGGGCGGGAGTTAAATTTGCGTTCAATCTTTCGATTTAAGAATTACTTTTGTTGCCATTACACTTAAACTTACAACTGATACAACATAATTATAGCTTATGATTCTTACCGTAACATTAAATCCACTTTTAGAAAGAAGATTAGTTTTCAATTCCATTTCATTAGGCGATGCTAACAGAAGCAGTAAAGAATATTTTTCCGCAGGCGGAAAAGGAATTAATGTTTCCCGACAGTTAAACCAATTAGGCTTGCAAAACCAGGCTTTCACATTTCTTGGCGGCAATAATGGAAAAATACTTCGCCATTGTTTTACAGAAGACAAAATTGATTTCAGCGTTGTATCAACAAAATCGGAAACACGTATTGCTGATTTAGTGATCGAAAAAGATTTGCAACGTGTTACCAGTTTTTTCGGCAGCAATAGTTCTATCACCAAAGAAGAAGCGGAAGATTTCAAATCCAAACTCGGTAAGATGATTCAGAATTGTTCTCTTGTAGTTTTTTCCGGCAGTTCGCCTTGCGAAACCACAGACGATATTTTTGCTTACGGAATAAATTTGGCTCACGAACATGATAAAACTTCCGTGCTTGATACTTACGGCTCTCATTTGCAAAAATGTGTAGATGCCGCGCCAACTATAATTCACAATAACGTTAGCGAAGTTGAGAAATCGCTCGAAATTGAATTACAGAATGAAGAACAGAAACTTTCTTATCTAGCTGATCTATACAAAAAAGGAATCCGGCTTTGCTTTTTAACCGATGGAGCCAATCCAACTTACGCATCAAAGTTTGATTACAAATACAAAGTTGAATCTCCAAAAGTTGAAACGTTTGATGCAACCGGCAGCGGTGACGCTTTTACTGCCGGAATAATTTACGGAATTGAAAACTCAATAGTCTTTGAAGAGACGCTCAAAATTGCATCGGCACTTGGAATAGCAAACGCAACAGTTCTTGAAACATGCAACGTGAACCAAGAGCTATACTCTAAATATCTTGATGAAGTGAGCATTTCCACTATCGGCAAAAAGATGAAGCTGATTGATGACTCGCCAACCACAAACTAATATAACTCTGAA
>DAIEQT010000061.1 GCA_027347545.1 Ignavibacteria bacterium
AGCTTTTTTATGGAGCAGATAAGAACCGCTTGTGGCTGGGCGCGCTTCAATGTGAAAGAGAAATCCGATTACGGCGTGCTTGTTACCTCGCTTGATGAAATCCGCGGCTTGCAGTTCGATTATCTTTTTATTGGCGGATTGTGCGATGGAATTTTGCCAACAAGGTTTAATCCAGAAATATTCTTTTCCGGTTCGTACAAGAAACAAGCGTTTATTCATCAGACGGAAGAGCGATATCTATTCTACCGTGCACTTTGCAGCTGGAAAAAAAAACTATTCCTAAGTTATCATCAAAGTGATGCTAGCAAAGAAACTGTTACATCAAGTTTCCTAAAAGATTTTTCCGCGATTGTTGATACAAAAGAAATATCTTCGGCAGATTTCGGAAACTATTTATACTCACAAGAAGAAGTGTTGATTGAAGCCGGGAAGAATCCAAATTCAGAATTGAACGCGTCTTTGAATGCAGACATAAATCTTGCTATCGCAAAATCCTTGGAAGTAGAAAAGAAAAGAACAGAAACACCTTTCGGCTCTTCAGCTTTTACCGGAGATATTCTTTCGGAGGATGATTTAGCAATTACCGAAAACGAGTTTGCAGAAATTGAAACAAAGCTGCGCGAGTATTTATCGAAGCAGTATTCAATCTCACAGTTGGAAAACTACGCCAAGTGCCCGTTTAAGTATTTTGCCGAGCGAGTTCTCGGAATTGAAACAATTGAAGAACCGACGGAAGACATTGAAGCGATTGAAATGGGGCGGCTTCTTCACTCAATTCTTTACGAGTTCTATACAGAGATTCGTAAAAAGAAAATTATTCTTCAGCAATGCAACGATTCTGATTTTGCAAAAACGAAAAAGCTGATCTTTCAAATCGCTACCAAGCAATTGGAAAGTACGGCTTTCAAATCACCATTAACTTTTTATGAAAAAGAAAAAATACTTGGACTCGGCGGCAACGAAGAAGAGTCTGTTCTTTTCCGTTTTATGGAAAATGAAAGAAAGGCTGATAAAGATTTCATTCCGCAATTCTTTGAAGTTG
The DNA here is from genome assembly GCA_027347545.1 of Ignavibacteria bacterium. Classification (GTDB taxonomy): domain Bacteria; phylum Bacteroidota; class Ignavibacteria; order Ignavibacteriales; family Melioribacteraceae; genus Stygiobacter. The sequence continues at coordinate 1,043 of DAIEQT010000061.1, forward strand.
GTTTTGGAAAATTGCGAAGCGAGGAATCCGACGATGAGTTAACTACAACAGAAGCGATAAATGTTGACGGAATAAAGCTCAGAGGCAAAATAGACCGGATTGAAGTGAGCGAAGCTGATTTTTCTTTCAATATTGTTGATTACAAACTGAGCGGTACCAAGCCTTCTTTCAACGATTTGAAAAAAGGAATTTCGCTACAGTTGCCGATTTACTTGTATGCCACCGCCGAGCTTCTTTCCAAAAAATTTAACCGCCCGGTTTCTCCAAACGAAATGTTTATCTATTCACTAAAGTACAGCGAAGAAGATTTCGGCAAAATTAAAATCGGGCTCGGAAGAAACAAAGACGCAAAGTTTAATTCAGTTGATGAACTGATTGAAAATTCTCTCAGTCATATCAAAAATTATGTTCACAAAATCTCTGAAGGAAAGTTTAACCTTTCCACTTTGGAGGACCGGGAGAACAAAGTCTGCCGCTTTTGCCAATCCCGCAAGGTTTGTAGGCTTGACGAAGTTTCTGCATAAAGGTTGAAAACCACCTTAGATTTTCCTAATTTTTCGGTGCCGCTGATGGAAGTCAGCGGCAATTTTTTTTAATGTGGCTTCTCAAGTCAGTGATGGGACGTCAAGAAATATTTTAACGCTATAGGTGACCTTGTGTTAATACTTGTCCGCCTCTGGCGGATAAAAGCAACAAAAGGAGTTTTTAAGTGGCAAATTTTGTCTATTTAAGCAAAGAGCGCATACGCGAATTAGAAAAAGAATTGACGGAAATGAAAACGAACGGGCGCAAATCTATGGCGGGAAGAATAGCAGAAGCCCGCTCGCATGGCGACCTATCGGAAAACGCTGAATATGATGCGGCAAAGGAAGAGCAGGGATTGCTGGAGCTTAGAATTAGCAAACTTGAAGACTTGCTTTCACGCGCTCAGGTGATTGACCTTTCTAATTATCCAAGGGACCAGGTTCATATTCTTTCCAATATCACTGTTAAAAACCTTACTACAAAGAAAACATATAAATACACAATGGTTTCGCCGGAAGAAGCAAATCTTGAAATGGGTAAGATTGCTACCTCTTCACCGGTAGGTTCTGCGTTTATGGGTGCAAAAGTTGGGCAAGTTGTAGAAGCAAAAGTCCCGGCTGGTGTTATAAAGTTTGAAATTCTGACTATCGAATAATTTTACTGCTGCTATTTATAGTTTTCTGGTTCTAAAACATCAAATGACTTTGCGGGCTTTGCGTATTCTTTGTGTTCTCTGCGTTGAAAAATTTCAACAAATAGTTTTAGAACCAGCATAAGATTTGGATTTGTTGATTGATGAAAAAGACCGAAGAAAAAATCATCCTCTTTATTGATGCTCACAAATTAATTGAAAAAGGTGAACGGGTTCTTGTTGCTTTTAGCGGGGGACCCGATTCTGTTTTTGCGCTCCACTTCCTAAAGAAATTCCAAAAGAAATATAAAATTGAATTGGCGGCTCTGCATTTCAATCATCAGTTGCGCGGAAAAGAAGCAAACGAAGACGAAAAGTTTGCGAAAGAATTCTGCGAAAAACTTGGAGTTGAGTTTTTCTCCGCTAAGCTAAATGTGAAGAAATTAGCTAAAGAGAAAAAGCTTTCTATTGAAGAAGCCGCACGTAAACTTCGCTACAAAAACTTAGAAAAGCTCTGCAAACAAAACTCATTTGATAAGATTGCTACGGCTCATAACCTTTCCGACAATACCGAAACAGTTTTGATGAATCTTCTTAGCGGAACAAGTGCTTCCGGTTTAAGCGGCATTCCGGCTGTACGTGGTAATGTTATCCGACCGATTCTTTGCATAACTAAACAAGAAATTCTGGAATATCTCGAAAAGAATAGAATCCCATTTAGAATAGATACATCAAATCTGAGTGATGATTTTAAGCGCAATTTTTTGAGGAATAGAATTCTACCGCTTTTGCTTGGTAAAGTTAATCCGGCGCTGGATGAAGCGGTTTACCGGACAACATCAAATTTGAAAAGCCAGCTTGCTAATCTCGAAAAGGGAATGAATTATTTTCTCTCGGCGTACTCAAATTTAAAAGAAAATGGGTTCGATATTCGTCTAACGATTATGGATATTTTTGGAGAAATCCCCGGCGAACTGCTTAAAGAGCTGCTGGAAAAAAAATTCGATTACGAGT
>DAIEQT010000064.1 GCA_027347545.1 Ignavibacteria bacterium
GTAACAATGGATGTTGCCAAGGCTGTCAAAGAAGTGAAAGCTGGAAAAATTGAGTTCCGGGTAGAGAAAGCCGGCATCGTTCATACTTCTTTAGGTAAACTTAGCTTTACTGTTGATCAGTTAGCAGAAAATGCGAAAGCATTTCTACATACTATTATAAAGATGAAACCAGCCTCCGCAAAAGGTGTTTATGTAAGAAGCCTTTTCCTTTCCTCTACAATGGGTCCTGGCTTAAAGATAACCAAAGAAGAAACAGTTTTTAGTACTAAACACGATTAAGAAATTACGCACTAATCCCGGTTGTGAACGGGATTACCAAATGCTTCTAATAAATAAGTAACGATGTTCTAACTAATTGTTTTAGGAGAACGATGAACAAAGCAGAAAAGGGAGAGGTAATTGAACAAATAAAAGAGCTTATACAAAACTCTTCCGCTATGTTTTTGGTTGACTACCGTGGTGTTAATGTTGCTGACATTAACAAATTACGTTCTAGTTTCCGTAAAGATGGTGTAACGTATAAGGTCTTAAAAAATACTCTCTTCAAGAAAGCATTACAACAAGTCGGCGGATATGAAAAGTTTGACGATTTGCTTGTTGGTATGATTGGCGTTGCTTTTGCTGGCGAAAACTTTGTAGCTCCGGCAAAGATCATTAAAAAATACAACGACGATTCCCAAAAATTAACCTTTAGAGGTTGCTATTTAGATTCAGCATTCTATGGTGCCGAACAATTGGCTACAATAGCTTCTATGCCGACAAAAGAAGAAATCATTGCCGGTATTATTGGAAGTGTTGCAGCTCCCGCATCTGGAATTGTTGGTGCAATCAATGCAGTTATGCGCGATCTCGTTAGCGTTATTGACGAAGTTGCAAAGAAAAAAGCTGCATAATCAAAATTGAATTGTAAAATAAATTAAAGTAATAGGAGTAAATAAAATGTCAGAGAAAGTTCAAGAATTAGTAGAGAAGATTAAAGCTCTCACTTTGGTTGAAGCTGCTGAATTAAAGAAAGCATTAGAAGATGAATTTGGTGTTACTGCTGCTGCCCCAATGATGATGGCTGCCGCTCCAGGTGCCGCTGCCGCTGCTCCAGTTGAAGAACAAACAGAATTTGATGTTATTCTTCAAGCTGCTGGTGCTACAAAAATCAACGTTATTAAAGTAGTTCGTGCTCATACAGGCTTAGGCTTGAAAGAAGCAAAAGATTTAGTAGATGGCGCTCCAAAACCAGTTAAAGAAGCTGTTTCTAAGGACGAAGCTGAAAAGATTAAGAAAGAATTAGAAGAAGCAGGCGCTACAGTAACTGTTAAATAATTTCTCTTTTTCTCGTTTAGATTTGAATTAAAACTTAAGTGGTAGGACGGTAAAGTACGTCCTGCCACTTTCTTTCATTGTAAAATGAAAGAATAGACAAACCGAACTGGAGGTTAGGGTTGGAAAAAGCAAAAATTAACAAGAGTACCGGAAGAATTACATTCTCTTCTATTTCATCTGCTATTAAGATGCCGGACTTATTAAATATTCAGGTAGACTCTTTTGAAGATTTTCTTCAATTGAGAATTCCGGCTGCGCAGAGAGAAAGTAAGGGTCTGCAAACCGTATTTAACGCCAACTTCCCAATTCACGATAACAAAGAATTTTACAGATTAGATTTTGTTGAATACTACGTTGAGAAACCACGCTTCTCGATTGCAGAATGCGAAGAAAGAGGTCTATCATATTCAGCTCCGTTGAAAGCTAAATTACGTCTTTCAACAAAGGACGATGAAACAGGCGAGTATGTAAACTCTGTAGAACAGGAAGTATATCTCGGCAACTTACCATTTATGACGGAACGCGGTACATTTATCATAAATGGTGCGGAACGTGTTGTTGTAACACAATTGCATCGTTCTCCCGGCGTTGCATTTGCACAAACATTTCATCCAAACGGAACTCCAATTTATTCTGCAAGAATTATTCCTTTTAGAGGTTCTTGGGTTGAATTTGCTACAGACATCAACAATGTGATGTATGTTTATATAGATCGTAGAAAGAAATTCCCATCCACTACTTTATTGCGCGCGTTAGGTTACGAAACTGATGATTCCATTTTAAGATTGTTCGATTTGATTGAAGAAGTTTCGATGAAACAACTTTCAATTGATAAGCACGTTGGAAGAATTGCCGCCGCCGATATTATTGATGCTGAAACCGGTGAAATTTATGCTACAAAAGATGCCGAGTTAACAGAAGAAATCCTTGAGAGTATAAAAGGCTCACACATTCAGAAAGTACAATTGATCAGCATTGAAACCTCTATCGATCAAGATTTAGTATTGAATACTTTGAAGAAAGATACTTCAACTACAAAAGATGAAGCTCTGTTTGCGATATATCGCCAATTACGTTCCGGTGAAGCTCCGGATATTGAAACGGCTGTTGGCTTGATTGATAAAATGTTCTTTAATGATAAACGTTACGATTTAGGCGAAGTTGGTCGTTTTAGAATGAATGACAAACTAAGTCTTAATGTTGATGAAAACATTCGTGTACTTACACCTGA
>DAIEQT010000076.1 GCA_027347545.1 Ignavibacteria bacterium
TGCTTTTTCATTTTTGTAGTAGCCGAGCATTACACTCGGACCTTTAGCCCAGATTTCTCCAATCCCAAATTCATCCGGATTATTAATTTTTATATCAACGCCAGGTAGAGGCAAACCGGCAGCATTATCTTTGAATGCATCAAGACGGTTTAGCGCTAATATTGGAGAAGTTTCGGTCAAACCGTACCCTTGAACAAAGTTGAATCCAAACTCGCGCAAACCTTTTGCTACCATTGGGTCCGGCGCAGCGCCTCCGGCTATAAACAAACGAACCGAGCCGCCGAACTTTGCATGAAGTTCGTGGAAAACTTTCTTCTTAAATTCTTTGAAGCCGACAAGTGTAAAGAGATTTGTAAACTTAACAAGCGGCGGAACGATTACAGATTTTACTTTGTCCTCTTGGATTCCTTTCATGATGCGTTTGAACATCTTGTCGTAAAGAAGTGGGACAGCAAGAAGAATTGTGGCTTGCACTTTCTGCAAATCATCAACAACTGTTTTTAGAGAGCGTGCATAGTGTGCGCTGGCTCCGGCAAAAAGCGGGCACAACATTCCGCACGTACATTCATAAGTATGATGAATAGGAAGAACCGATAGAAAACGGTCTGTCTCAGCAATATTTATCATCATTGTCATCGCCATTAAGTTGGATGCTAAATTACGCTGCGATAACATTACACCTTTCGCTCTTCCGAGTGAGCCTGAAGTAAAAATTATTTCCGCTAAATCATTCGGATTGATAATCGGCATTTTGCTTGGATCAAGCGGACTCGCCTTCCTTATCATCTCCGGCATAATATTAAATTCTTTGTCTTCCTTAGTCGCATCCATGCAAATGTAATAATTCAAATTCCTCAGCGAGTTTTTGGCATCCGCAATTATGCTCGCAAAACTTCCGGAAAAGATTATCGCTTCGGAGTCTGATTCATGAATGATATTCATGATTTCATTCGTCGTCAAGTTTTTATCAATGGGAACAATAACGTAATTGAAGCACATCAGCGTTAAGTAACTGAGCGACCATTGAACGCGGTTCTCACCAATCAGCGCTACGTGGCTTCTCTCATTAATACCAAGTTGTTTCAGCGCTGAACCAAAAAGCAAAATGTTATCAAGCAGTTCCCGGTAGGTTAATTTTTTAAGCGGTGTGTCGTTCAAATCTTCCAATGCAATTTTAGGTCCATACTTTCTAGCAGATTGAAGAACCATATCTTGCAATGATTCAATCTTCGGCACTTCATACATTTTTAGTTCTTTTTTCATGGCATTTATTCTTGTTTATGGATAGTTCATCCTGGAATAAAAAATCCCGAGCGGGTCGGGATTTTAATTTTAGCGTTCTGCAATTTCAGTCAAGATGGCTTTCAGAAGCCGGTAAAATTTATCAACGTCTTCAATCTTAACTTTTTCATCCGGCGAGTGAGCACCTACAATTGTTGGACCGAATGAAATCATATCCAATCCGGGATACTTATCGCCGAGAATTCCACATTCAAGCCCGGCATGAACAGCTTTGATTTCCGGTTCTTTGCCAAATAATTTTTTGAAAACTCTCTTGGAGAGTTTAAGAACATGCGAATCAACATTAGGCTGCCAGCCCGGATAACCATCGCCGGTGGTAACTTTAGCACCGGCTAATTCTAAAACAGAATGTACGCTTAGCGCGACATTTTTCTTTGCGCTTTCAATTGAGCTGCGCTGGCTTGTTCCAATTGTTAATTCATAAGACGCAGTGTTAAGAGTTGCCAGGTTTGTTGATGTCTCAACCAAACCCGGAATGTTTTGGTTCATCGAAATAACGCCATGCGGCATTGCTAAAATTGTGTTTATTATTTTCTTTTTGAAGGAATCTTTGTAAGCATTCATGATTGTAACTGATGCATGCGTTTTCTTTTCGAACTGAACTCTAATTTCCGGATCGGAATATTTGTATTCGAGCGAACATTCTATTGAGAATTCGTTAATTAATTCCCGGATCACAGATTCATTAGCTTCATCAATAAAAATTATTGCTTCTGCTTCGCGGGCAATCGCGTTGCGTTTAGAACCGCCTTGCATGTAAACCAACTGGTAATCATACTTCTGTAAGCGCGAAAGAAGAATGCCCATAAGCTTAATTGAGTTCGCTCTTCCTTCGGCAATGTTTATACCGCTGTGTCCCCCTTTTAATCCACTGATGAAAATTAAATAAGGTGTGTAGCTTGTTACAATGTCTTCATATTCAACTCTAAAAGTTCCGGCTGAATCCATTCCACCGGAACAACCAACGTAAAAAGCTCCATCTTCTTCGGTGTCTAAGTTCAACAGAATATTTCCGCTGATGAATCCTTTCTTCAAATTGTTGGCGCCGGTTAATCCGGTTTCTTCATCAACAGTGAAAAGTAATTCGAGCGGACCATGATCAAAATCGTGCTCAGTTGCAATAGCCAAAGCAGCTGCGGCGCCAATTCCATTGTCTGCGCCAAGTGTAGTTCCGTTAGCGGTTATCCAATCTCCGTCACGCACCAATTCAATCGGGTCTTTCATAAAATCGTGTTCGGTTCCCTTGTTCTTCTCGCAAACCATATCAACGTGGTTCTGGATTACAACCGTAGGTTTGTTTTCGCAGCCGGGAGTTGGCGGAATAAGAATTACAATATTGCCGGTTTCATCTTCACGGAAATCGAAATTATTCTGACCGGCAAAGTTGCGTAGAAATAATCTGATTTTTTCTTCGGACTTAGAGGGACGCGGAACCTGGCTTATATCGTAAAACCTTTTCCAGACTATAGACGGGTACAAACCTTCTATTGCTTCTAAAGACATATTTTCTCCTAACTGGTTGCGTTTAACCACCGCCAAGAACTACCAAGCAGCAATTCTCCACACAACTTTATTTTAATAATCAGTTTTGTTTTGCAATCACACTTTTAAGAACAACTTACTTTGAAAAACCGAAACCCAAAAACTCACTTCTACTGATTCGAATTTTTCCGCCAAGGCAGAGAAGCGATCGGACTGAGACGCGGGTTATGTTTTCCTATTTTCTTATAGGAAAAATTAAAATCTTTGCCTTATGGTTATTGTTATCAATTGAAAGATCGAATCGAGGATTATAATCGCTACTACCTAATATTCCATACGTGCTATTTTCAACACTATAACCAATTGACGCTAATTTATTACTTAATTCAATCCCAAAGTTGTAGCATTCTTTGTCTGAAGATGAAAATAATAGTTCTATGATATAATTCTTTGATACTTGCCTTTTTATTTTATTAATATCTTCGGGAGTAACTTTTCTGATTTCTGGTTCAGGATTTATATAAACTGTCTTTTGATTTATGATTTTATTACCGGAAATAAATTCGTTTTTGACATCACCTTTATTTGAGTTTGTTTGGTTCACTTGATTCACAGTTATGTTTTGTTTCGCTGAATCGGACAGATTATTACTAATGACTGGTTTTTGAGAAATTACACTTAATGTATCTTTCGATGTAGGTATGCTCGCTATGGGAGAATCAAAATATAATTTAATCAAATATGATAGAGTTAAAATGACAAGTCCTATAATCCCAGCTACCATTTTGTTTCTATTCCTTTTTGAAAAAGCTGACATTTCATAGCTCCTAAATTTTGTACAAACTAACTACTAGTTATGCCTTATATTCAAAATGTCGCCGTCAAGTACGGTGTATTCTTTTCCCTCAAGACGCCAAGCGCCATGGTCTTTGCATTTTGCAAATGAGCCATGCTTCATAAAATCTTCGTAAGAAACCACCTCTGCACGGATGAAGCGGTTAAAGAAATCCGTGTGAATAACACCCGCAGCTTGCTGAGCCGTATAATTCTTTCTAATTGTCCACGCGCGGCATTCATCCTCGCCGACGG
>DAIEQT010000085.1 GCA_027347545.1 Ignavibacteria bacterium
CAAAGTTTAATTGCCGGTTTAACTCAAACCAAATATAATCATCAGCGGATTGAGTTTGATTTCTCTTTCTTCCAACAACTTTTTGAGCGACAGATTCTTTCGCTTGCTCTTCACGGAAGAGAATTGCGCGGCTCAAGTTTAGAAGTTAGCGATCTCTATTTTCTCGGCGGAACAAACTCGCTACGCGGCTACCGCGAAAAACAATTTCAAGGCAATAGAATTCTGTGGTCTAATCTGGAATACCGCTACTTGATTTCCGGAAGAACTTACGCGTTTGCTTTTTTCGATTCGGGATATTTTCTTCGCAATGAAGATGAACAATTAAAAATTCCGCGCAACTCTTCTTACAAATCCGGCTATGGGTTTGGTTTGAATATTGAGACTGGATTGGGTGTGCTTGGTATAAGTTTCGCTCTCGGTAATGGAGATTCTTTTACAGATGGAAAAATTCATTTCGGAATAGTTAACGAGTTTTGATGGTACCTAATAAAGGTATTGTTCACATAAGGACAATACAATATTTTTGAATCCAAAATTGAACTGAAAAATACTTTTGAATTAATGGGGGAATATGTCCTCAAAAGCAAGAATTATTGCAATTACACTTTCACTCAGTATATTCTTTATAAGCTGCGAAAGATCGGTTTTTACAGGATATGAGGAAGCAAAACCGGAAAACAATAAACTTCAGATTACTTCAAATCCTTCCGGTGCAAAAATTTACCTTAAAGGTAAATATACCGGATTAAATACGCCCTCACTATTAACTTGGGTAGAATCGGGAAAAGATACGATAGGTCTCAAACTTTATTTATTTAGAGATACAACTTTCATTACTGAGATTAAGAACGAAGTTGAACAAAAGTGGTTTATAGACTTTACAGCTAATCGGGGAAACTATGGTAATATTTCATGCGTATCTATCCCGCTTGGGGCGTCTATTCTTCTAAATAAATCCAAAACTTACAGAACGACTCCAGGAACTCTTTCCAGAGTAATAGCCGGAGTACATTTAATTAGTATTTCAAAAGAGGGACACCGAGCAGACAGCGCAAAGGTGACACTTGGAGCTGGAGAAACAGTGCAAACTAATATTATTTTAGAAGACACAACAAAATGGGTTAGTTATAATCCGGAGAACTCGCTTGTAAAGTCGAATCTTGTAAACTCAATTGCTATTGATAACTATAACAATGCATGGATAGGTTCTTCTGACGGATTATCGAAATTTGATGGACGTAATTGGAAAGTATATACAAGTAATAATTCTGTTTTAAGATCTAATGTTATTACTGCTCTGAAAAAGGATAAACAAAATAGAATTTGGGTAGGGACAGCTAAAGGAATTTATCTTGTAGAAAACGATATAATGAGCGATGTCTCATTCGATATTCAAAATCAGTATGTAGTTGATATAGCGGAAAGCTGCAACGGAACAATTTGGATTGCGTTAAATGGAGGCGTTGCAAAACTAAACGGCAATAGCTGGCAGTTATTTACAATGTCTAACTCCGGATTAAAAGACAATTACCCGCTTTGCATTGAAATTGATAGTTCAGACAAAATTTGGATTGGGTCAAGATATAATGGAATTTCAATACTCGATAATAATAACTGGAGTTACATTCCAACTTCTTCAATGAATATTCCCGGTATCGAGACTGGTGTAAATTCTATCTGTTTTGCAGAAGATGGAACTGTCTGGGTAGGAACAATAACACTTTCTTTACTAGATTTCGGCAAGCTTGTTTACAGAAAAAATAATGTTTGGTATGCTTATAATAATAAAAACTTAGAGTCTAACTTGGTCAGACAAATAGTTTCATATAAAGGAAGTATTATTTTGGCTACAGGTCTCGGTCTTGGATTGATAAACAAGTCCGGAAATTTTGATTTTTTCAGATCCGGGAATACAAAACTTTATGAATTACTTTTGCGAAGTGTGGCAGTAGATAAAAACGATAATATTTGGCTGGGTACTTTTGGTTGCGGAGCCGGAAAGCTAAAAAAGATTTTAAATTAATCAGATATTGCGAATTTCTTATTTCAAATTTTTCGTTGAAAAGAGAATAAATAATTTTTATTATGCAGAAGAAGTAATAATGTTCTTTAATAAACATAACGCCTGGTTATAATTTTATCGGCGGGGATAAACAAAAGAAGAACACACAACACTTTTACAAAACAACAAGCAAAGTTTGCAACACATAGATATTCCTTGCAAAGGGAAACGTAATTATTTCAAAGCTAATGGCATTAATTGCAAAGTAGATAGGATTATTTGCAATGCAATTTTGTGTCTTAACAACGGTTTAAGGCGTTTCTGCAATAGGATTCTGTGCATTTACAATGGCATTTGGAGAAACTGCAACTGCATTGGCAATTATTACAATGATAATCGGCGGTCTTGCAATGATGTTAGATAGTTCTGCGAATAGATAAGTAAGTTCTGCAATTGGTTGAATTTAGTCTGCAATAGCGAAAATTGGACTAAAAACGCAATAATTGGCTATATCGCCTCAAGGTGAGGGGATTAAATAAATAAAACCAATCAATAAAATGAGAGAAAACACCATGACGGACAAACAAGAAAATATGTTCAGCATGTTTACCATCCTTAACGGATATCTTGAGAGCAACACTGCAACAATTGCCGCAATTCCAGCATTTCAAAGAGCACACACAAAATTTGCCGGAATTCTGAAGGACATACAAGATGTTGACAGCGGAAGGCAATCTATCAAATCCGGGAAATCTGAGGTTAAAGGAAACAAGAAAAATGAACTTGTAGCGGCTGTATTTCAGATAACTTCAGCATTGTTCACTTATGCCGATGAACATGATAAACCGGAAATATTAAACCGTGTTGATAACGCCGAAAGCTATTACAAGCGAATGAGAGACAGCAATTTAATTTTGGAGGCACGCGGGCTTGTTGAGCTAACTAAAGGTATTGAAACTGAATTAATTGACCATGGATTAACCGCCGAGGAAATTGCGGCAGTTACAAACCTTGCCAATGAGTTTGAGTCTGCAATAAAAGATTTAGGGACAAGTGAAGCCGAAGGAAGCAACGCAACAAAAACTGTTTATCAACTAATTGGTGAAGCAAAGGATCTTGTTGATAATCAGTTAGACCGGCACGTTGAAAAGTTTAAAGTAAAAAATAGTGATTTCTATGAGAAGTATTGGAGCGCGCGTAGAGTGATTGATACCGGAACAAGGCATGATAAGAAGGAGGCGCCGCCGGCAACGGTTAATTAAAAACACATGCACTAGATATAAACTTGACGACACCATGCACAATTATAGTTGATTATCAATGACACTTGGTTAATATTGCGATGTGACTAACGTACTTCGAATGATTTACGTGAGCCGCAAAAAAAAAATTCCCCGGTTTTTAACCGGGGTTTTTTATTTACACACCACGCCTAATTCATCATTTGAACTTGCTTCTCTTAATAATATTGATTCTAACAAATTAAAATATTTGTGTACGTTGTATTTTTTTAAGCTTCCCTTTGGATATTCCTTTCTATACAATACATGGGTTATTGTATCAACCGCTTGGATAAAATATGAATGTTTGGAATCGCGAAAAAAGGGATCTTCGATTATATTCACAGTAGGAACATTGTGTGCACCACCATAATGAGAAGGGACAGGATTGTAACCCAATGCTGTCAGGTTAGCAGTCTTAGTTTGAAAAAATGAAAAAGCAGAACGCTGATTTGTTAAGATGATTAAGATTTTTTATGATTTATCCTAATCGATCATAAAAATCTAATTAATCTGCGTGCTAACAATCTTAACCTGACGGCATTGGGATTGTAACCTCTCATTTTTCTCAGAAGATTGCGAATAATAACAGTGTTTGTAGAATCCGGAACAATTATTCCTTTATCGGACACAACTTTCTTTAGGAATGTATCAAATCTCTGTATTAAACGAATCCAAGCTACTTCTTGAATATCTTTAGTGGTTTGGAACTGGGTTTTATCTAGACAAACATTAATTACTTTTGCTTTGTCAAATATAATTGGTAATTGTGAAGTAAATTGCTTTAGGATTTGAACGCGGTCATTTTTAGGTATGCTTCTATATGCATCAATTTTATTTATTCTTATCAATTCGCTTGCATGAATTTCTTCTTTAAGATTTAATCCGTAATCTTTTTTAATCAACTGTCTAAATGATTTAAGCCTTGTTAAACATTCCAACCAATCTTCTTGATTGATCATCAGGCCGGAAAGAATAAAATGCCTTGAATTGTCTGACATCATAGGATCGTATTTCCCGGGATCGCCGGATTCATCAATATACATCAGCCACATATTTACCCAACAAGTTTTTTTACAATTTTGTCTATCTCTTTCATTTCTGCTGAGAGGTGTTTTTTTATTTCTACACGCAAGCGCCCAAGGTGTATTGCGGTTAATTCTTTTTGTGGCGGATTGTCTTTTATGTATTGCGCTGCTTTTTTATGCGCCGCTTTACTTAACTCTGCTAAACGAATGTGTGTTTCTTCTTCTTCGTTGAATTTTGGAAAGTATATATCAAGAATCTTTTTGTGAATATCCCTAGCGCCAAACAATCCGCGATATTGAAAGTCCTTCTTATAAAAGTGGATTAAAGTTTCATCCCAATTCTGAAATCGAGTGAATGAGTAGTCATATCAACATACTGATTTTTATAAAGATGATTCAGATTGTAATCGTAAAGTATTTCCACCAGAAACTTTAGGTTACTGATGTTGAATTCTGAACCGGCGCCAAATTTAACTGAGAACAAGTCTTCCTTGAGAAAATCTATTCCTTCTAAGTTCTCTCCATCAACCCAGCTATAATTTGCCACATTGTGATCGTAACTTGGACCGAGTAAAAAATAAGCGTTAAGACCCAGAACGCTTAACTTAGGTTTTGCAAGCAAAGAAAGATTTAAGTAGTTAAGGTGAATTGTCCAGGTTGTTGTTTCTCCACTTCCATCAGGTGAATCTGCCAATGTCTTGATAAGTTTATCCTTGCCGCCCTTTTGTATATAGTTCATTTCAGCAACGACATCGAATAAAGGAACAATTGATGATTCAGCAAACACACCGCAATTGAATCCATACTTATAATCTAGATCAGTAGTAAACCCAGCGAAATATTGAATATTTGAATACACCCATTTTTGTTTTGAAGCTGTTAAACCAGCCTTAAAACCATAGCTAGAAATCAGTTGAGAAAATGATGTTGAAACAAGAATAAAAAGTGAAACAACAATTAGTTTTTTCATGGCACAGGTTAATCCGTAAAATATTAGAATAGTTGATTAAGTACTGAAATTACGCGCTTTGTGATTTCTTAGTGTCCCCGCCTGCTAAAGTATGTTCAACGTGGCGGGCAGGTTTGTGACTTGGTGACAAAAGAAAAACAAAAAAAATTGAGCCACAAGGGCACTAAGACACCAAATTCCACTAAAAGAAATTCGCAAAATTCAACTCATGCGTAACTTCAGTTAAGTATTAAACTCCATCGGAAATATCAACATAGGTTTATTATAAATTCCCGTTGTGGTGTTATCGAACTCATCCCCTTGTTCCCCTTCTCTTAGTAAGAGAAGGGGCTGGGGGTTGAGTTTGTATTTTTTATTCAAAAGATTTTTTGAATTCTTCGAATAGAGATCTTAGTTCGGTAAGAGAATCTTTTAGTGTGTCAACTTCTTTTTCCAAAGAAGTAACGCGGTCGTTTAGGTCCGGTTCTTTAACGACTTCAGTTTGCTGCGGTTCGCCGCAAAACAAATGTGTGTAGCGGTTTTCTCTTCCGCTTTCTTTAGGAAGTTTAACTACAAACTGACCTCCTTCGATATGAATTAGACTATCGAGTGTTTCTTCAGTCTCCGCCAAATCTTTGAACTCATAAATTCTGTAACTACGGCTGCGTATTTCTCCAATAGTTTGCTGCCCGCGAAGAAACAAAACACACAAAACGGCAATTTGCGGTTTTGTTAAGTTATAAAACTGTGTAAACTGCTGGCGGTATTTGGGAACTCTTAAATCCGGTCCGGTTACTTTTGCAGCTAAAGATTTATCCCTCAGTTTTTGAATTGTAATCTCTACAAGAACTTCATCATAAGCTACAATAGGATTTCTGCTGGATTTTTGATTGCACGCGTTGGTAAGTGAATTAATTGTAAGCGGATAATACTCCGGTGTAGTAAATTCTTTTTCGATTAACGAGCCAATAATTCTGATTTCTTCGCTTGATAAGATTTCCATATAAGTTTCGCTGTAAAGTTTAATTACAAGATATATTTGTGCGGATAAACATTCAAATTATATGGACAGACATAAAAGCAAACGATGCAAAACACATTGCAAGTACAGTATTGAAGTCTCTGAATAATTAATTTTGAGTCACACTGAGCTTGTCGAAGTGTGATAATTTAGCTTGTTCGACAAGCTCACCATGACTTAGTTTTAATATTTCAGAGGTTTCGTATTGGTAAAGACTTATATCGAGGATCGTCAAAAAGAAATATTAAATTGCTATGAAACAATAAGCCTCCGGTATAATAGTATTTTCTCTTTTATATATTTCAGTTCACTACTGTCCCGTTAAAAGTCGAATAAAAACAATTGGTTATGGGAACGGTAGTTATGATTTGGGTTATAATTTTTGTTAAATAAGGACAAATGTCCTCCTACTTTTACAAAAAAGAGGATCAAACTTTTGGAAAAAGAAAAAGCAGAAGTTAGATTCAATGAGAAAGTAAAAGAGAAAAAAGCAAGGAGGAAAAATGGAGAAGGAAAAAACAAGGCGATCAAAACATCGAGAAGCAGAGTATAAACGACTGAAGAAAAAAACAGAAGAGCATGAGTTTGTAGAAAGATTAGAGCGTGAGTTTGAATTTTCACCGAGAGTAAGTAGAGGAGTATTGGAAGTAGTAGAAGAAATGTTCTTTGAAAATCGAGAGATAGGAAGCGGACAGATAGAGTACACGTGTGTCAGTTCAGAAGAGGGAGCCGGCAAGGCGATGGAAGAGATGAAAAAAGTAAGAGTAAAGTTGACGCGAGAACTAACGAGTGACCGAGAAATCCAAGTACGAGACGGAGACAGTGGGATGCGGAAAGTACAGATACTACGAATGACGGAAGAAGCCTATGATCAAAATGGATTGTTGACACAAGAAGATTTAGGAAGGATACTAGGAGTAAGCAGCCGGACAATCCGCCGGGATATAGAAGAGTTGATGGAAAAAAAAGTAAGAATATATTT
>DAIEQT010000086.1 GCA_027347545.1 Ignavibacteria bacterium
AATTATTGGCTCGCAAATTTAACTAATTCTCAGTCTAATCATAGTTTCAAAAGTGTTAGATATTCTTTGCCCCTTGGAATATTCCGCGAATGTTTTTATCGGTGGATTTTCTTAGCGATTCATTCAATAAGCGCTTCAAAGTCTCTCTTGAAAGTCCGGTTTTTAGATTTCCATTTTCAGCTATAGAAATACTGCCGGTTTCTTCCGAAACAATTACACAAACAACATCCGCCATTTCAGAGATTCCAAGTCCGGCTCTGTGCCTCATTCCCAACGCTCTGCCATCTTTTTTGGTTTCTGTAGAAAGCGGCAAAGTACACCTTGCGGCTTCAATCATTTCGTTATTGATGATTACAGCACCATCATGCAATGGTGAACGAGGAAAGAAAATTGAGCGAAGTAAGTTCTTAGTAACTTTTGAGTCAATTAGTTCTCCAGTTTCAGCAACGCCTCGGATGCCGCCGGTTTTAACAATCACAATTAGAGCCCCGTGCTGATTTTGAGCCAATTCGTACGCTGATTCTGCAATTACATCCGTTATTGTTGTGTGATCACTTTTTACGAAAAAGCTAATGAATTGACTTCTACCGATGAGAATAAGTATTCTTCTAATTTCGGGCTGAAATAAAATTATGAACGCAATTACCCAAATGTCAGAGAGTAATTTTAGAAGCCATCCTAGTGCTTTGAAATTTGCCGCTTGTACCACAAATGAAAGGAAAAGGACAAGTATCAATCCAAAAAAAATCTGCGCGGCAATTGTTCCGAGAATTATCGTAAAAATCTTGTAGAATATTGCTGTAACCAAAACGATGTCTATTACATCGAGCAAGGTAACAGAAAGAAATCCTATCCTAAATAGTTCAAACATTGTTTAGCAATTCCGGATTGTCGAAATATTTATTTAGTTCGATTGCATGTTTAGCTTTCTTAACATTATGTGTGCGGATAAAACAAGCTCCATTTTTAATCGCGATTGTTTCGGCTATCAGAGTTGGGTCTTCGCGTTCTTCAACAGGAAGATTGAGCGCTTTGCCAAGAAAAGATTTCTTAGAAAGTCCTATCATAATAGCCTGACCAATACCCTTAAATTCTTGAAGCCTTTTTATGATTTCGTAATTATCCGATGTTCTTTTGCCAAAACCAATTCCCGGATCAATAATTATATTTTTGATTCCGGCTTTCTTTGCGAGTTCAACTTTGTTCAAAAGGTAATCGTATATATCACTTACAACTTCATCATAAACTGGATTGATTTGCATTGATTTTGGCTCACCCTGTATATGCATCAGCACATAAGCCGCATTAAACTGCTTTACAACTTCTAGTATCTTAGTATCCAAGCCAAAACCGCTAATATCATTTATTATTTTAGCTCCGGATTTTAGCGCTTCCGAAGCAACTGCTGCTTTCGTTGTATCAACCGAAATTAGCGATTCCGGTTTTTGCTTTAATATCCCCTCAATAACCGGAATAACTCTTTTCAATTCCTCTTCTACACTAACGGGCTCAGAGCCTGGACGAGTTGATTCTCCGCCAATATCTAATACATCCGCACCATCATTAATTAATTCAATTCCCTTTGTAACGGCTTGTTCGGCAGAAGAATACTTTCCACCGTCGGAAAAAGAATCTGGCGTTACATTCAGTATTCCAAAGAGATATGATTTATCAAAAGAAAAAACCCTTTCGCCGAGAACAATTTCTTTTTCATCATAACCTTCAATATTGTTGATCGTGCGAGTAATTTTCTGTCCAAGATCTTCGTTTCCAACCGCTATTATTTCCTTTGCCAAATCCTTAAAAACTGAATAGAAACCCAAAACCAAGAGCTCGCACATATCGTTTTGGTCAACTTTGGTTGTGTAGCAAATCTCTTTGTTGATGAAAATTATTTTCTTGATGACTTTGGAAAAGCGGTAGTTGATTCCACGAATCTCTAAACCGAGCAAATCTTTTTCGTAAAGGTCTCTGAAAATATTGTATTTGGTTGAGTACCTTTTGAATACGTCTGTAAAAAAGAGCTCGATTAGGTGAACTGTCAAATCGTCCTCTAGAGTTTAATGGGTTAATTTCTAATGGAAATTAAGAAAAAAAACGGCTTGTAAACTCTTTCGCAATAAGAATTTTATGAAAGCAGATTCTTAAACTCAACGGTTGCGGCGGTAATGTTATCATTCTTAAATATTGAGTTCCCAATTACAAACGAGTTACAGCCGGCTTCGGAAACACGCTTAATGTTATCCAGCCCAATTCCGCCATCAACTTGTATCAAGTATTGATAATTATTCTCTGCTCTAAGTGCATCTAACTCTTTTATTTTGGTTACGGAACTTTCAATAAATTTTTGTCCGCCAAAACCGGGATTTACAGACATAACCAAAATCATATCAGCAAGAGGAAGAACTTCTTTCAAAGTTGGAACTGGAGTTGCGGGATTTAACGCTACGCCGGCTTTTGCGCCAAGTTCTTTAATCTTTGCGAGAGTCCTATGCAAGTGTACTACTTCTTCTTGATGAACAGTAACGTAATTAGCTCCGGCGTTAATAAACTCTTCTAAAAGGTTATCCGGAGTTTTAATCATCAAGTGCGCATCAATAGGTAGTTTGGTTGATTTACGAATTGCTTTCAAAACAATTGGTCCAAACGTAATATTAGGCACAAACTGTCCATCCATAATATCGCAATG
>DAIEQT010000114.1 GCA_027347545.1 Ignavibacteria bacterium
TGCAATAAAGAGTTCCTTAAAAAAAGTCTTTGCAATAATCTGAGAAATAAAACGAACCCTCTTATAGTTGAAATCACTTCCCAACAGCGGATTAGAAATATCTAATAGTAAAGCCATTCCACTTTCTGCTTTCGCTTGAAACTCTTGGGGGTTCTTTCCGAGCTTAATTCCAAATGAAATCCGGTTATCATTCCCCTCATGCGCTGATGGATTTGTCCTAACTGCTCTATTCTTTCTTAGAATACTCTGGTATTTCATTTCGCCAAGAGAATTCTGCTTTTCAAAAATTAAGTCTGCTCTTAAATAGAACGGCAAACGAATTCCGTTTTGCAAACTTATTTTTATTTGCTTGCTAAACATGTAGTTGTGTTGATCTTCAAATCCTAATAAAACATTTGCTGTGTTTAGAATTGGCAAGTAAGGATTTAACATCTGAGTGTTTTTTGCGCCGTTGAAGTATTCAACTTCAATTTTATTTATAAACATTTTGGGAAAAGAGTAAGACGCCGAAATAGCTCCTTCCGCTTGTTTCCGTCCGAATGCATAACTAACCCATCCGCTAAATGAAGCGGCACCAACAACAAGATTATCATACAACCCGCCGAGCGATATTCCGTTAACGCGGTTATTATCCAACTTTACAAATCGAAAATACTTTGCACCATCTCCTAAAAAACTCCAAAATCCTCCGCCGGAATTTTTGCCGCCTTCTTTTTTAACAGCATCATCAGCTAAGCCCCCCAATACTCCGCTGAACTTCAACTTAGTAATAAATTTTTTAGAACTGTCTAAATCGCGGTAAGCTTTTTCTTCATTCAAAGTAAGAGGAATTGGGCGCAGCGAATCTATTTGTGCCCGCGTGAGAGTTTCCGGTTTAATTAAATTCTTGCGGGTAGTGTCTTTTTCTTCTTTCGTTAGAGAACTTTGCAATTTGAAAATGGAATCCGGTATAGTTTGATTGATTTTATACTCTGTGAAAACATCAATCGTATTTGTTGAAATAGTACCTGTAGTAATAAGATTGCTGAAATTCATTTTCAGACTAAAATCGGATTTGAAATAAGTAGGCAGCCAATATTTTTCAAACTGCTCAAGATTTTGATCAAACTCGGCTGTAAAATCGTTAACAAAAGGGACACGAACACCCAAGCCGGCTTTAAGCGTTACCCGCCTCAATGAGTATGTAGAATCCTCAATAACGATTATACCTTCGAGCAGCGGCTGTATTTTTGATTTTGGAATTACTTCTATATGGAACTCGTGAGCTTCATAAGTTTGAGTTGTTTTAAGCAAGTGATAATCATAATAGCTGAAAGCATCATCCGTTAACGGCATATAAACTTTATTCCCGGCAAGTTCAAGTTCATTCTCAGTGAAATCAATGTAATGTCTTTCTAATAGGTTCACTCCAATTGCCAAATTACTTTTCTTTTCATTTTCAGAAACATGAATGGATTTAACGAGAGCTTTCTCTTGCTTTCCAATCTTAAAATATCCGGTAGAATAATTTTCGGAAACCATTGCAACATCGCCGGAAGATGTTAAGACATTCTTAGAATAGAAATTATATTCCAACGAGTTTAATCCGTAATGATTCTGTTTC
This sequence comes from Ignavibacteria bacterium, assembly GCA_027347545.1. Classification (GTDB taxonomy): domain Bacteria; phylum Bacteroidota; class Ignavibacteria; order Ignavibacteriales; family Melioribacteraceae; genus Stygiobacter. Next base: position 1,604 of record DAIEQT010000114.1, read on the forward strand.
TTCCTTTTAATAGCTTCTCTAATAATGGCATAAGCGGGATCTTCGGTACGCCCAACAACAATCTCTGCAAAATTTATTGGTTCCGGTTTGAGTTCAATCTTTAGATAGTTACTAGAGGCAAGGTTAACATCAACATTTTGTTTTTTGAAGCCGACGGAAGTGAAGGCAAGCGTTAAATTTCTTTTTTCGCTGAGTAGAACAAATTTACCTTCCGTGTTTGAGGAAGTGCCTTGAGTTGTACCAACAATTCTGATATTGACGAATGGAATCGGTTCCTTTGAATCTTCATTCAAAACGATTCCCGTTAGCTTATAGGATTGAGAGAGCAATTCGAAAGGAAACAAAAGCAACAGCCAAAAACATTTACGCACGGGGTGTTCCCCTATTTTATTATACAGACGAAAAGAAAGCGCTAAATGTTACACTTGATAATTAGTTACTATTATTGAAGTTACGCACTTTGTGATTTCTTTGTGTCCCCGCCTGCTAAAGTATGTTCAACGTGGCGGGCAGGTTTGTGACTTGGTGGCAAAAAGAGAATCTCAGAGATTAAGCCACGAAGACACAAAGTCACCAAGTTTCACTAAGGGAAATTCATGAAATTCAACTCATCTATAACTTCAGCTATTTTAGTTGTAAAGAGAATGACAAAACAAAATTCCTTGGCAATCCGGGCTCTAAGAAATAGGCTTCTCCGTTTACAATATCCGGGTTAATAAACGCTGACGAAGCATATTTAGCATCAAACAAATTGTTTACGCTAAAAAATGCCGAGAGAGAAAATGAATTAGAAATTTTAATTCCATCTTTCAAGCCAATTGTTGCATTCAAGACTGAGTAAGCCGGCACTTCAGTTTGGTTGGAATCATCTACAAAATATTTGCCAACAGATTGCAAACCCACCGAACCGGTTAAGCCGTAAAAATTTTCAGGTGAGTAAGAAAGATTTAGATTGTAGAACACTTTTGGAATTCCGGCAGATTGATTTCCGGCATAGCTGACAAACTTATTTGGCTTACCATAGTGAACAGAATCAACTAAGTACTCATCGTATTTACTGTTTGTATAAGTGAAAGCGCCGCGCAAATTTATTCCATGTGTAAATTGAATTTCTGTTCCAAGTTCAACGCCGTTCCGACTCGTTTTTCCGGCAGTAAAATAAAAGCGCCCGCCCCTGTATGGAACAATATCATTCTTAATTTGAATATGATAAAGCGCTGCATCATAGTTTATGTGCTTTAGAAAATCATTATTAGTAAAAAC
>DAIEQT010000115.1 GCA_027347545.1 Ignavibacteria bacterium
GTGAATCATACCAATTACAGAGAGAGCAGCAATCCAAACGCTTAGTGCGGAGAGCAAATAAAAAACAAAAGAGTACTTTGGCTTTTCTGGTATCGGCTTCCATAGAGAATAAGCTAGATGTTTTGCCGGAACTTTTGCTAATCCCAAAAGAGAAATCTGAATATTACGGCGAAGAGAAATGTCGCTGGCAAATATATCAAGAAGTTTTTCACGTTTCTTTATTTCATCAATGCTTGTTCTAAGATGTTTAAGCATATCGTAAAGTATCTGAGAGCCGATCGGTGTTATTGTCCGGTTCAGTACTTCAAATAATTCATCTAGGTTAAGATCCTTCCATGTTTCATCATCAATTGTATAAATATCTTTGAAGTCTCTTTGCTTGTTAAAACGGGTATATAATTTTGAGGTTTCCAAATCGTAATAACTAACATGAAATTTACCCCAGCGTTCATCAATCTTTTTGATTAACCGTTTCTTGTTAAGGTAAATTGCCAGCGCAACACTTAGCAAGAAAATAAAAACTGCCGCGAAGAAAAATAAAAGGTCTGTCATAGAAGTATTGTTTTGTGGAACCCCAGTTTTTTAAGAAAGAGACCATCTCAAAGTAATTTTCAGAGTCACACTGAGCGGAGTCGAAGTGTGAATTAAGCAAAAAATTCTCATTTCTCGACTACGCTCGAAATGACTCTTTTGGCTTTTAAGACGACCTCGTTATAAATCTATAAAATGTACTTACTCAAATCCCGGTTCTTAACAATCTTATCAAGTTTTTGATTTACCATTCCGCCGGTAATTTTGATTTCCGCTTCCGGCATTTTATCGGGAACATCAAAAAGAATATCCTCTAGCAAAGTTGTTAAAATTGTATGAAGACGGCGGGCGCCAATGTTTTCAACTTGCTCATTTACTGCCGCAGCAGTTTTGGCAATCTCAATTATCGCGTCTTTCTTAAAAGAAATGGTTACTTGTTCGGATTGTAATAGCGCCGCGTACTGTTTCAACAATGCGTTTTGCGGAATTGTAAGAATCTTCACAAAATCATCTTCTGTTAAACTCTTTAGCTCAACACGTATTGGAAAGCGTCCTTGAAGCTCCGGAATAAGATCGCTCGGTTTGGAAACATGAAACGCGCCGGACGCGATAAACAAAATGTGATCAGTTTTTACCGGTCCATATTTTGTGTTAACCGCAGAGCCTTCAACTATAGGAAGAAGATCGCGCTGAACTCCTTCGCGGGAAACATCGGGTCCCCCTTGCTGACTTTTCGTTCCGGCAATTTTATCAATCTCATCAATGAATACGATGCCCGATTCTTCAACGCGCTTAACAGCTTCGCGCTGAACAGCATCCATATCAATTAGTTTTTCCGCTTCCTCTTGCGCAATTAATTTCTTCGCTTCTCGGATTGGAGTTTTGCGTTTCTTCTTTTTCTTTGGAATCATACTGCTCATCATCTCTTGCAAGTTCATTGTCATATCATCCATTCCCATAGGTCCAAGTACTTGCATTCCAAACGCCGGGGCGGTAGTATCAAACTCAATTAAGCGGTCATCCATTTCGCCGCTTTTAATTTTCTCACGCATCCACTCGCGTGTTTTTTCATTTTGAAGTTCATCGCCCTCACCATTTTCTTCCGGCGCTAAGCCAACCGGTTTTCTTACCGGAGGAATTAGCTGGTCGAGAATTCTATCTTCCGCCATGCGTTCGGCTTTCTCTTGAACTTCGGCAGTTTTTTCGGTGCGAACCATATTAATAGAAATTTCCGCAAGATCCCGAATCATTGATTCAACATCGCGCCCAACGTAACCAACTTCTGTGTATTTGGAAGCTTCAACTTTTACGAACGGAGCGCCGGAAAGTTTTGCCAGTCTTCTTGCAATCTCCGTTTTACCAACGCCGGTTGGTCCAATAAGAATAATATTGTTCGGCATAATCTCTTCGCGGATGGTTTCATCTACTTGCCGGCGGCGCCATCTGTTGCGCAATGCAATTGCAACTGCACGCTTTGCATCATCTTGACCAATTATATACTTGTCTAATTCTTTAACAATTTGTGTAGGTGTTAAATTTTGCATTAACTCATTTTTTGTTTCACTCATTTCGCAATAACCTCAACTGTAATTTTTTCGTTTGTGTAAATACAAATTTCCGCCGCCGTCTTTAATGATTCTTCAACAATTTCTTTAGCGGAAAGGTTGCCATATTTCTTTAACATTTTTGCTGCGGCTAGCGCGTACATTCCGCCGCTGCCTATTGCAACAATTCCATCTTCCGGCTCGATAACATCTCCGGTTCCGCTTACAACATAAGCTTTGTCTTCGCTGATAATTGCAAGCATAGCTTCGAGGCGGCGTAGATATTTGTCTGTACGCCAGTCTTTTGCTAGTTCTACAACAGCACGGCTAACATTGCCGCTATAGGCTTCTAACTTTTCTTCGAAGCGTTGAAGCAATGTAAACGCATCGGCAGTTGATCCGGCAAATCCGGTTAAGACTTTTCCGCCAAGAAGTTTTCTAATTTTCATGGAGTTGTGTTTCATAACGGTATTGCCAAGCGTAACTTGTCCGTCGCCGCCAATCGCAGCTTGTCCGTTGTGAATTATACCAAGTATTGTTGTTGAACGAATTTTCATTTTATGTCTTTATTTTGTTTTCAAATAATTTTTGAATGTATGCTAATCGCTAAGCCAGTTTTCTGCCTCAGCCAAATCAGTTGTAACTTTTATTGATACGGCTCCCCGGTTATGTCCAACAATTTCTCCAAACCGCTCAGGATCAATCAACGGTTCTAATCCATAAACTACGAGTCTAAGTGTATAACCGAATTTAGAAAAGTAACCTCTCTGCATTTCCGCATAAGTCTCTGCAAATTGGAAACGCTCCATAATTGTTGGTATCCCGGTTACTCTAGTAACATCCACAAAAACTTTTTCATATTTAATTTCATAGCACTTGTCAAGAATTCCAGTAATGAGCGATTCTACCGAGTTAATGTCGAAATCTCCTTCAACAACTGCCAGCACTCGATTTTCTTGTAGCTCGAGTTTAAATGTTAGTCCCATACTAATCTTTCGTCCTTCAAAATTTAATTCCCGGAATAATTCTTTCGACCCTCTTTTGATATTGCTTATACTGTTCTCCAAAAACCTCTACAAGTTTTCTCTCTTCGTAAATTGATCCAACATAAAAATACACGACAAAGCAAATGAACAGAACCAAATAGAAAAGAGTCATCTGCGGACGAAAACCTAAAAACAGAATGAAGAAAAAATAAACGGGATGCCGCATATACTTGAAGGGACCATCAAATTTTAATTCTTGCTTTTCGTCAATCGTATCGGCGGAATAAGTGCCGTTCATAAATCTTATGATTTGTGAAATGCCAAGAAATTCTTTTGAATCGAACTGACTAAATGTCCAGATCAAACCAATGAGTGAAAGAACTTGCAGCACAAATGTAATTATATCGAAAGGGAATTGTAAGTCATAGATTATTGCATCCGGCTTTGGCGCAACAGCAAGAAATGCTAAGAAAAATAAAATGGAAGAAACATTATAGAACATACGGTAGAATACAATTTTGCTGCCTATCTTTGCCGTCAGCGCGGTTTTAAATTTTCTTGAGGCGAGCCAGGTGTGTGAGAATGCGAATAATGAGAAGAGTAAAACAATAAAAAGAATATCTAACGCGATCATAAATCCTTGCGCAGACGCGCTACCGGAATTTTTAAAGCTTCGCGGTATTTTGCAACAGTGCGGCGTGCTACGTGAAATCCTTTCTCTTGCAAAATGCTTGCAATCTTATCATCGCTATACGGAGCGTTCTTCGGTTCGTGTTCGCAAATTTCTTTTATGATTTCCTTGATGTGCTTGTTCGATACTTCTTCACCGCTATCGGTGGTTAAACCTTCGCTAAAGAAATATTTTAGCTCGTGTATTCCTTGCGGACTTTGAACATACTTGCCATTTACAACCCGGCTGATTGTGGAAATATCCATCCCGATTTCATCGGCAATGTCTTTGTAGATCATCGGCTTTAATAATTTTGCGCCGCCTTCAAAAAACTCATACTGCTTTTCCAATATTGCGCGCATAATTTTCATCAACGTATTGCGGCGCTGATAGAGTGAAGCAATAAACCACTTTGCGGATTCAAACTTCTCGCGGAGGAACTTATGTGTTTCCTTTTCCCGCTCGGAGATTTTGCGCTTACGCTTGTTGGTATCAAGCATTTCTAAATAAGTTTTACTAACTGTAACGGAAGGAACGCTTCTATCATTCAGGGTAACAATATAATTATCTTCCACTTTTTCAATTAAGAAATCGGGGGTAATCTGATTCATCTCTTCAGAATCAATATTACCTTCGCCCGGTTTGGGATTGAGCTTGTGAATCAAATCTATAATAGTGCGCAAAGTTTCTTTAGCAAGATTCATCGTCTTCTGAATCACTTCAAAGCGTCTGTTCGCAAAATCATCAAAATGTTCGGATAAAACTTTCTCCGCCAGATAAGAATAGTAAGGATCGTAAGATGAGTTTCTAATTTGAACAAGCAGACATTCTTGCAAACTTCTAGAACCAATTCCTACCGGCTCAAGTCTTTGAATCTCTTGCAAAACTTTTTCAGCATGATCAATAGTTACATCTATTTCTTCAAAAAGTTTAAGCTCGTTAACAATTTTCGCTAAGTCGGCTTTAAAGTATCCGTCCCTATCCAAACTGCCGATAATATTCTCGCCGAGTGAAATTTCATCATCGCTTAAATCGAGCATTCTAAGTTGATCTACTAAATTTTCGCGGAGAGTTTTTCTTTGCGGTGCAATCGGCTGGATGGTGTCTTCGTCCGATCTTCTATTTAAGCGGTCAAGTTCCTGCTCTGCTTCCGATTCATTCATGTAATCTTCTAAATCAAACTCATCATCCTTGCTGTCGTAAGTTTCATCTTCATCGGCGGTTTTCTCTTCGGCTTCGTCCGGAGTTTCTTCTAATTGTTCAAGATCAATTTCTTCATCTAGCGTCTCTTCGAGAATTGGATTCAGCTCAAGCTCGGTTTTAATACGCTGCTCCAACGCAAGCGTATTAAGCTGAAGCAGCTTTTGATACTGAATCTGCTGCGGCGAAAGCTTTTGCTGTAATGACAATCTGTGTTGAAGAGAGAGCATAATTATCTTCTAGTAACCTC
>DAIEQT010000118.1 GCA_027347545.1 Ignavibacteria bacterium
TAATTCTTCTGTTGGACAAAGCAATGTTTCTATGCGAGTAATTGCTGATCACATCCGCACATTATCTTTTGCAATTGGTGATGGCGCAACTCCGGGCAATGAAGGACGCGGTTATGTTTTACGCCGTTTGCTTCGTCGTGCAGCACGCTACGGAAGAAAAATAAATTTGAAAGAACCATTCTTATTTAAACTCGTTTCTGTTGTTGTAGAAAACTTCTCTCACGTTTTTCCTGAAGTGAAAACAAACCAGGCTCAGATTGAAAAGATTATCAAAGCTGAAGAAGAAAGTTTTAATGCAACACTTGATAAAGGGATTGAGTTATTTAAAAATACAATTGCGGTGCACATTGCTAACGCTCTTAGCAAAGAATTAAAATTACCACACCTTGTAGCTAATGATAAAGAAGACACCTTAATTCAACTCTATGAAGGCGGATTTAACAACGTCAAGTATCAGTTTAAACTTTCTGAATGGAATGACCAAATCGCAAAAAAATACTTTACACAGAAATTTTATCTTGATGGATTTGAGGTATTCAAACTCTATGATACTTTCGGTTTTCCTGTTGACTTAACCGCTGTAATGGCTCGCGAGCATGGTTTTGAAATTGATGAAGCTGGGTTTAACAATCGGATGAACGAGCAAAAAGAACGCGCGCGGAATGCTCGTGTTGTTAAGATGGCTGGAACCGCAGATATATATGCAAATTTGCAGGTAATAAGCTCAACCAACCAAACGGTATTTACTGGATACACTGAATTGGTAACTCTTGCTACAGTCAAAGAAGTAAAATATGAGGCAACCCAAACTTTTGTAATACTTGATAAAACTCCGTTCTACGCAGAAAGCGGCGGACAGGTTGATGATCATGGCTGGATTGAATTCTCCGGTTCAAAATTCAAAGTTGATGCACTCTCAAAAGTAAACGGAATGGTTGTTCATATTATTGATGAAGTTGCCAACCTAAAAATTGGCGATGAAGTAACCGCAATTGTTGACGGAAAGCGCCGTGCGGATATTATGCGCAATCACTCGGCAACACACTTTTTACATAAAGCACTTAGAGAAATTCTCGGTCAGCACGTTCAACAGTCGGGCTCTCTTGTAGAGCCGGAAAGACTTCGTTTCGATTTCAGCCACTTTGAAAAAGTAAAGGAAGCGGAGCTTGATGCGATTGAATCTTTAGTAAACGAAAAACTCCGCGAGAACATTCCTCTCTCACATCACCGCGATACTCCATTTGAAGAAGCAAAGAAAATGGGCGCGCTAATGTTCTTCGGCGATAAATATGGAGATAAAGTTAATGTAGTTCAGTTCGGCAATTACACAATGGAATTCTGCGGTGGAACGCACGTTAAAAACAGTTCGGAAATTGGCTTGTTCAAAATTGTTAGCGAGTCTTCCATTGCAAGCGGCGTGCGCAGAATTGAAGCTGTTACCGGAGCGGGCGTTGAGAAGCTAATTGAGAATTTGGAATTGAGAATTGAGAATGATGATAAGAAAATAAATGAACTGCATGAAGAGAAGAAGAAACTGGAAAAAGAAATAGCCGCGCTTCAATTAAAAGAAAAGCTTGGCGGAATTGATTCAATCGTTTCCTCGCCCGTTGAAGTTAATGGAATCAAAATTTTCAAAGGAAAAGTTTCCGCTTCCAATATGGATGAGCTAAAATCTATGGGGGATGAACTCCGTGAGAAAATGAAGAGCGGCGTTGGTGTTATGATTTCCGAAATAGACGGTAAGGTTGGTATTGTAGCTGTTGTTAGCGATGAACTTATTAAGGAGAAAAAAATTCTTGCCGGAAATATTGTAAAGCAAGTTGCGCAAATTGTTGGCGGTAGCGGCGGCGGTCGCCCTCATCTCGCAACAGCCGGTGGTAAAGATGTTGCTAAGATTGATGAAGCGTTAGCATCTGTAGATAAACTTTTCTAATCATATAGTGGTCGCAAATTTTGCGACCACTACTTTTCAAATTTATTCCTCTATATCTGCCCAGGCTTTACCGTCTTTATAATGCAAAACAATTTTAACTGCCTTACATAGATCAATTTTTTCCCATTCAATTGCGTTGCCGTCGCTGTCTGCAATTCTTAGGTCCCACAAGCAAACATCTTCTTTGGGATCGAATTGAATATCCCACTCTTCATCTATGTCTAAAGCGTCTTTACCAAGAACATCTTCGCCCCATTCATCGGCATCACTTGGTGTAATATGGAGCTCGTTAATTATTACACCCGTCTTGTTTACAATTGTAAAGTCTTGCTTACCCTGAGCTAATAAACTTACAGAGCAGATTAGTAAAACAACAAAAATGAAATTTAACTTTTTCATTAATACCTCTTTTTTAGTTTTAGATAAGAATTGGTAATTGGTTATTTGATAAATCAATATCCACATACCAATTTAACTTAACTAATTCGCAAAGCCAATAATCCTTTATCGAGTTTTTTTAATTAATAATTCCGTCTCTTCATCTTCTCTTGTAACAGAAACAATCTATTGTATGATCGTTAACCATTCCGACTGCTTGCATATAGGCGTAACAAATTGTTGAGCCCACGAATTTGAATCCGCGCTTCTTCAAGTCCTTGCTCATTGCGTCGGACTCAACCGTCTTAGCTGGAATATCTTTTAATGTTTTCCGCTCATTTTTGATTGGCTTGCCCCTTATAAACTGCCAGATATATTTATCGAACGAGCCAAATTCTTTTTGTACTTCTAAAAAGCATTTTGCGTTTTGAATTGTTGCGGCAATTTTTAATCTGTTGCGAACAATTCCCTCGTTCTGTAAAAGCGCCTTTACTTTTTCAGAATCATACTTTATTATTTTCTTTGCATCAAAATTATTGAAAGCTTTTCTGTAATTCTCACGTTTGCGCAGAATTGTAATCCAGCTCAATCCGGCTTGTGCGCCTTCAAGAATCAGCATCTCAAAAAGTTTTCCATCATCATGAACGGGAACGCCCCATTCTTCATCGTGATAAGCAATATATAAAGGATCGTTTGTTGACCAGCCGCAACGTGTTATCATTCTTTACTCCAATTGTAAAAACAAAATAAATAACCACTCATGACAGCAGTATGTCATATTCGAAAAGCTATTTAATCCACACAGTTTTGATGTTTACAAATTCTTTAATTCCATAATGAGAAAGCTCGCGCCCGTAACCGGAATTCTTAATTCCACCAAACGGCAACCGCGGATCAGATTTTACCATTCCATTTATGAACGCTGAACCGCTTTCAATTCTAGCTGCAAGCTTTTTTGCCTTTTCGATATTTGATGTCCACAAAGAAGCGCCAAGCCCAAAAGGAGAATCATTTGCAATCCTTATCGCATCATCTTCATCGGCTGCTTTTATTAGCGTGGCAACCGGACCAAATATTTCTTCTTCGTAAGCAGGAGTTCCCGGCAAAACATTTGCGAGAATTGTCGCTTCAAAATAAAAACCTTCGCGGTCAATTCTTTTTCCACCGCATAAAATTTTTGCTCCGCTTTGCACCGAACGTTTTACCTGGTCTTCCAGTTCGCAAAGTAAATCTTCTCGCGCAATTGGTCCAAGCTCCGTTTCCGAATTCATTGGATCACCAACTTTAACATTGTTCATCATCTCTACAAATTTTTTCTCAAATTCATCATAAACTTTTTCTACAACTATAAATCGCTTTGCAGCGATGCAGCTCTGTCCATTATTAATTAGGCGCGCAGTAATTGCTGTCTTTACCGCCGCATCAATATCTGCATCTTCTAGAACAATAAACGGATCGCTTCCGCCAAGCTCCAATACAGTTTTCTTCAAACCTTTACCGCAAGATTCGGCTACTTTTTTTCCGGCTGGTTCGCTTCCCGTTAGTGTCGCCGCCTTAACTTTAGGATGATTAATTACCCCTTCAACAGCCGGAGAGCCAATTAACAAAGTGCGAAAAATATTTTTCGGAAATCCTGCTTGAATAAAAATTTCTTCAATAGCCAGGGCATTCATTGGAACATTTGATGCGTGTTTGAGCAAACAAACATTGCCCGCCATTAAAGCCGGCGCCGCAAAACGGAATACTTGCCAGAAAGGAAAATTCCATGGCATTACTGCAAGCACAATTCCAATCGGATCAAAACGAACGAAGCTTTCGGATGCATCTGTAGCAATTATTTCTTCGCTCAAAATGTTCTCGGCATTATCTGCGTAGTAGTCACAAACCAAAGCACACTTTTCAACCTCCGCTATTGCTTGCGAAATTGGCTTCCCCATTTCCAGCGTAAGAATTTTTCCAAATTCATTTTTCTTCTCACGCAAAATGGTAGCCGCGTTATTCATAAAACCTTTCTTTGCAGAGAACGCAACATTTCGCCAGTTCAAAAACGCCGCGTGTGTTAAATCAATTATCTCGCTTACTCGATCTGAGTTGTACTGTTCAAAAGTCTGAACGATTTTTCCGTTTGCCGGATTAATAGTTTGGATTGACATTCCCGACCCTCGTGTTAAATGATAATTAAATGTGATCTGAAATTTCGACTTCGTGGAAAATTTTTATTATGTTCTAACTGAAATTAGTTAGAATTTTTCCACAATAAAACACTGTTCTTTCATAGCTAAGGCTGGCAATGAAAAAAAATCCGAAAACCTTCGTCTTAGACACAAACGTAATTCTTCATGATCCAACTTGCATTAATCATTTTCAAGAAAACAATATCATCATCCCGCTCTCGGTAATTGAAGAGCTCGATCACTTTAAACGGGGCAATCAAGTTATTAATTTGAATGCGCGTGAGTTTGCGCGGACTCTTGACACAATTACCGGCAACGATATTTTCAACGGCGGAGTTTCGCTCGGGCGCGGAAAAGGAAGAGTTAGAATCGTAATTACGAAAGGTTTGTCGCGGGAAATCCACGATGTTTTCCGTGAAGATAATGTTGATCATAGAGTTCTGAGCGCCGCGTTTGAAGCAAATAGAACTATGAAGAATAAAGAAAGTATTATCGTTGTTACGAAAGATGTAAACCTCCGGATGAAAGCGAAAGCGCTAGGCATTCCGGCAGAGGATTATACTACTGACCAGGTTACAAACGTTGAAGAACTTTACAGCGGAAAAGATATCGTCGAAAATTTTGATGATGACTTTCTCCAAAAGCTTTATCAATCTCCTTTTGAAATACCGGCAACAAAAATTACAAAGAAGCTAAAAACCGATCTCGTTCCGAATAAATATTTCATCTTGCGTAATCAAAGTCGTTCTGCGCTTGCTCATCTTAATAACGAAATGAGCGTCTTTCGCAGAATTGATAAACAAGTTGTTTACGGAATTAAACCACGTAACGCAGAACAAACTTTTGCTGTTGATGCGCTCTCTAATCCGGATATTCCCCTTGTAACGATGACAGGTAAAGCCGGAACCGGAAAAACTTTACTTGCACTTGCATGCGCTCTTTCAATCAGAAAAAATTATAGACAGATTTACATTGCGCGTCCAATTGTTCCTCTTAGTAATAAAGATATTGGTTACTTGCCAGGCGATGTTGACAGTAAACTTGCACCTTATATGCAGCCGCTTTGGGATAATCTGAAAGTAATTCAAGATCAATTTCCGGAAACTGACAAGAGTCATCAGATAATCAACAACTTGGTAAAAGAAGAGAAACTTGTTGTTGAACCGCTTAGCTACATTCGCGGCAGAAGCTTGCAAAGAATTTATTTTATTGTTGATGAAGCGCAGAACTTAACTCCGCATGAAGTTAAGACAATCATTACCCGCGCTGGAGAAGGATCAAAAGTTGTTCTAACCGGAGATATTTATCAAATAGATCATCCTTATCTTGATTCACAATCGAACGGACTTTCTTATTTGATTGAGCATTTCAAGGGACAGAAACTTTACGCGCACATTAACCTGGAGAAGGGTGAGCGCTCTGAGTTAGCCGAGCTGGCAAGTAATTTATTATAAGAAACATCTGAATTATTGGTAATTTGTCACACTGAGCTTGTCGAAGTGTGATAATTTAGCTTGTAACGTCATGGTTCGACAAGCTCACCATAACTTAGTTTTAATATTTCAGAGGTTTCTATAAAATAAAGATTAGTTCCTTCTTATAAATGTGATTGCTTCTTAGAACCGCTTCTACTAAGTTTTCAGAAGCAATCATAATTATTTCGTGCAAATGCTTATAACAATACCTCTCACACTTTCTTACCTAAGCTATTAATATGCAAACAAATGAACTCACCGGTAAAATAATCGGCGCCGCAATCGAAGTTCACAAACAACTTGGTCCGGGAATGCTTGAATCTGCTTATGAAGAATGTTTGTGTTATGAATTGTCTTTGTGTAGTCTTAAAGTAGAACGGCAAAAACCAATGCCGGTAGTTTATAAAGAAATCAAACTTGATTGTGGTTACAGAACAGA
>DAIEQT010000138.1 GCA_027347545.1 Ignavibacteria bacterium
AACATTCCAGCCAGCACCAAGTTCAAAATCTAAATTAACATTTACTTGATGGCGAATATCATATTTATTGTAATACCTCAAACCTTCGAGCGTTTTGTAAGAGTAAGCATTGGTATAGGAAGCCATCAATGTTACAAACTCAACTCTACTTTTATTGAAGACTTCAATTCCATATGCTTCGGCTTCTCCAGTCACAAAATCCGGATCGGTAACTAGAATTTTCTTTTGGTTAACAACAGGGAAGTTATCAATCTTTTTATAATAACCTTCAACCGTAACTCGAAAATTATCGGATGGAACAAACTCTACACCCGTGATGTAATGAGTGGCTTTTTCCGGTTTAACATAAGCCGGAGAAATTACCCACGGTTCGAAAAGATTTATTACATCGTACTCGCCGGTTAAGGTAGAAATTTCTTGCTGATAAACTCCTACCGCAGCAATCAACGCAATATAGTCGGTTGGTCTAAACTTGATATTAAGTCTCGGCTCCATAACAAGTACACTGGAATTTCTGCTAAGGTTTACTGCATTTAGCCGTGCACCAATATCCATATCAACTTCATCGAAACGAAGCATCTTATATTTAGCAAAAAATACTACACTAGTCCCATCAACCTTTAATGATACTGGGACACCTACTGCGTTATTCATATTTAAGGTTGTGCCAATATTTCTAATATGAAAGCCGCTCACAACTTCATCTTTGCTATCAAACACATAATTGAAATTCATTTCCATACTGAAATCGTCAACAACATTTTTCTTTGGTGGTGCCCCACTCTGTTTAGGCAGTAACTCGCCTGTGAACTGACTTGAAGAAAAAGCTAGCTCAAAGAAAAGAGGGCTATCCGGTACTTGAAGCCAGCGGAGACCAAAAATATTATTTGCCCATTTATAATCTTCAACGCGAGGATTATCCTGCTTCAAGTTATCGCCGCTAAACATTGCATTAACTGTAAATTTTGCGCCAGGGACAAAATCCGGACTTGTAAAGTTTGCTTTCATAGAAACATCATAGAAATCAACCGGAACGTGGCTTTTATCAAAAAATTTATCCAAGATTTTATTTGAGAAACTTTTCCTTCCGCTAATAATAAATGAACCGTTTGGAATTGGTCCCTCAAGCAAAAGTTTTGCAGTCATAAAACTTACAGAGGCTGTTGCGCCAAACCTATTTTTATCTCCATCCTTCGTGCTAATACTCATTACAGAAGAAAGCCTTCCGCCAAACTCAGCAGCAAAACCGCCTTTGTAAAATTCAAGACTGTTAACCACGTCAGGATCAATAACACCAAATAAACCAAGTGCATGGAAAGGATTATAAACTGTAACTCCATCAACCAAAACTAAATTTTGATTGCTTGCACCGCCGCGTACATAATATTTAGCTGAAACGTCACCAGTTGATTGAACGCCTGGTAAGTATTGAATACTTCGGAAGACATCTGTTTCTACACCTTTTGGCATTAACTCAAGCTCTCGTGCAGCAATTCTCTGAACGCTTATTTTTGTTTCGTTCTTAAACTCATACCGCTCACCAACTTTCTCAATCGTCTGCATTTGAATTCCTTTAGTGGAAAGAGAAATATTGTAGTGTGAGAGCTTGTCTTTAGAAACACGAACAGAAACAAGTTTAGTTTGATAGCCAACGTAGGAAACAACCAAAGTGAAAGTTTTATTTGCGGGGACGGAAGGAATAATAAAATAACCGCGAGTGTCGGTGTTAGCACCTTTATTTATTTCTTTAATGAAGGCACTAGCATAAACAAGAACTTCACCGGAAAGGGAATCAGTGACTAACCCGCGAAGGGTTCCGGCGTCTTGGGAATTAGCAGAATTTGCACTTAAAAAAAATGTTAAAGCTAACAATACGGTAGAAAAATAACGCAAAGAATATCCTCGAGAAAAATTTTACAGATGCACCAACAAGTTAATTTTTTCTACACGAAATTTAAGTGCATTTTTTATGGCATCAAAAATTATTCTTCGAGTGTAGATATGTTGCCAGGATCTTGCCCAAGCGCTCTTGCTTTAAGCACTCTTCTCATAATTTTGCCGGAACGGGTTTTGGGAAGAGAATCAACAATTTCTATGTGTTCCGGTTTAGCAATTGGTCCAACTTCGTGACTAACGTGTTGGCGCAATTCTTCAGTAAGTGTGTTTGTCTTAACCGCTCCGGCTTTCAGAATAACGTAAGCGTAGATTGCATTGCCTTTTACTTCGTGTGGCAATCCTATCGCGGCAGCTTCAGCAACCGCGCTATGACTAACTAATGCGCTTTCAATTTCCGCAGTTCCTAATCTATAACCGGAAACTTTGATTACATCATCAACTCTGCCGATAATCCAGTAGTAACCATCTTCATCTCGGCGAACGCTATCACCGGTTAAATAAACGCCCGGATATTTAGACCAATACTGCTGAACATAACGCTCAGGGTCTTTCCAAACAGTCCTAATCATTGCCGGCCAAGGTGTTTTGATAACTAAATATCCTTCTTCATTTGCTTTAACAGATTTTCCTTTTTCATCAACAACATCCATTACAATTCCCGGGAAAGGTTTTGTGCCGCTACCCGGTTTTAAAGGAACACAAGGCAGTGGTGTAATCATAAACATGCCGGTCTCAGTCTGCCACCAGGTATCCATGATCGGGCATTTTTCCTTTCCAACAACTCTGTGATACCATTTCCAGGCTTCAGGATTAATCGGTTCGCCAACAGAACCAAGTAATCTTAAGGAGGAAAGATCATGACGGTTAACCCATGACTCACCAAAACGCATTAATCCGCGAATAGCAGTAGGCGCAGTGTAAAGAATATTTATTCCATACTTCTCAATCATAGCCCACCAGCGGTTTGGATATGGAAAGTTCGGCGCGCCTTCATACATAAATGAGGTTGTTCCGGTTAATAGTGGACCATAAACAATATAGCTGTGCCCGGTAATCCAGCCCGGATCTGCGGCGCACCAATACCTATCTTCTTCTTGAATATCAAAAACATATTTGAGTGAAGTGTAAGTGCCCACCATATAACCGCCATGAGTATGAAGAATTGCTTTCGGTTTGCCGGTTGTGCCCGATGTATAAAGAATGAAAAGTGGATCTTCGGCGTCCATTTGTTCAAGAGAACATTCTCTCGATGCCTGCGGAAGGTTCATCAATTCGTTATACCACATATCGCGCCCGAATTCCATATTAACTTCTGCGCCGGTTCTTTTAACTACGACACAATGCTCAACTGTACCGCATCTTTGCAGAGCTTCATCAGCAATTTGTTTTAGGGGAACAATTTTTCCACGCTGGTAAGCGCCATCACTAACAATTAAAACTCTCGAATTACTATCTTCAATTCTCTCAGCAAGTGATTCAACGGAAAATCCGCCATAAACAACAGAGTGAATTGCACCAACACGCGCGCAAGCCAACATTGCAATAACAATCTCAGGTATTCTTCCCATATAAATTGTTACGCGGTCACCTTTCTTAACTCCCAAACTTTTCAGCACATTTCCAAACTTGCAAGCCTCGCGGTGAAGCGCAAAGTAAGACATAGTTTTACCTTCACCGTTTTCCCCTTCCCAAATCAAAGCCAGTTTGTTACGGCGAGATGTTTTGATGTGAATATCTAAGCAATTATACGCGATATTTGTTTTGCCGCCGACAAACCATTTGTAAAAAGGTTTGTCAGAGTCGTCCAAAACTTTATTCCACTTTTCAAACCAATGAAGTTCGTTAGCTTTTTCTTCCCAAAATGCCTCATTATTATTTGTAGCATATTCGTTAAGTTCATCCCAATCTTTTATGTGCGCTTTTTCTAAAATTTCTTTCGATGGATAGTAAACTTCTCCGGAAAGTTTTGCGTTACTCATAAGTACCTCATATAAGATTGTTGATGTTGGAATTTTGATTTTAATTTAAGACTTGCGGTCTCTAAAATCAATTGCGTACATTTACATCATTCTTACAAGAAATTAGTAATGAAAAGAAATTCAATAAAAATATATTCCGGGATTCTGCTTGCAGCCTATTTGGCTATGCTTGCTTTACCGGTGTGGCATTTTCACCCTATCTATTTAGATATTAATTCAAGACTTGTAGCCTCCCAAAATTTTCCCTCTTACTTCGATCCGTTTCAAAACGCTAACTCAGAATGCTCTATTACTCAGTTAGCTTCAACTTCATATATAAACGACATAGAGTTAGCTCAGATTTATGATCTATTGATTCATTCGTTCAACTACGTTTCGGCTTCCGAATCAAGTAGATCGCTCCAAGTAATTTTAGACTCCAACGGATTAAGAGCGCCTCCAAAACACTCATAACTTCCCATTTATTTTCTAACTAATTAAAAAGGAATCGTTATGAGAGCAAAAATTGTTTTGTCATTATTATTTGTATTTACTTCATTAATCGAAGCACAAACTTATCCACTTCACGGAAAGGTGATACATCAAGATGACGAAAGTCCTTTGCTTGGTGTGAATGTTATTTTAGATCAGCTAAAAGTTGGAACGCAAACAAATATATCTGGCGAGTTTGAATTTAAGAATGTACCGGCTGGAGATTATACACTCAAAGTTTCTTATATCGGACACAAGACGGTGCTAAAATCAGTGCATGTTCCTCTTGAAGAAGAATTGACAATCAAACTAAACGAAGGAACAGTTGACTTACATGAGATAGTTGTCACGGGAAATCCACTCTCCTCGGACCCAAAGGATATCTCTCAAAGCATGGTTACAATCGCAAATCTGGAATTGCAAACAAGAGCCGCAAGTAACATCGGACAAATACTAAATAATCAGCCAGGAATTTCAATGCGCTCAAATGGTGTTGCTGCTGCCAGGCCGGTAATCCGCGGCTTCAGTAACAACCGAATCTTAATTTTGGAAAAGGGCTTAAGAACCGGCGACTTGTCAAATTCATCCGACGACCATTCTGTTTCTTCGGATGGATCCTCACCAGAAAAAATTGAAGTACTCCGCGGACCGGCTAGTTTGCTATACGGCAGCAACGCTATGGGCGGTGTCATCAACATAATCACTGAGGCAATCCCCAACTATGTATCTAATAAACTGGATGGAGAAATTGGTCTAGGATATTCTTCAACCAATAGAGAATTATTAGGCAGCACAGATATTCACTACGGCAAAAATAATTTTGGTTTTCATTTGAATTACTTTAACCGCAAGAATGATGAATATACTGACGGATACGGAACTAACGTTTTTAATTCAGACCAGAGAACTCACGGTTATCAACTTGGCGCATCATTCATTCCTTCGTTTGGCATTGTAGGTGTAAGCTATAGCGATTATGCTAACAAGTATGGAATTCCATCTTTGCGAGAAAATGCAGCGAATCCGGACGAAGAAGGTCCAATCATGATTGACATGCAAAAAAAGGATGCACGCATTTTGATTGAGAGTTCTAAGCTAAATTCCTTTATCAACAGCTTTAGTTTCAAGGGCGGATATCAAG
>DAIEQT010000164.1 GCA_027347545.1 Ignavibacteria bacterium
CGCCCCGAATGGGTTTATTCTGATATGGCAGTACTCGGTTTGGGCGGAGTAGATGTTCCTCTTTATCCAATCTCCACTTCGGAAACAATTGAGTTTTGCCTTAACAATTCGGAATCTGTAGGAATAGTTGTCTCGAATAAATTTCAACTGAATAAAGTGTTAAAGGTGAGGAATGAATGTAAAACTCTACAGTTCATAGTTGTAATGAATAATGAAGATAAAGGAACAGAAAAGGATATATTCAGTTTTACGGATGTTCAGGCAAAAGGATTGGAGTTCGGTAAAGATCACCCAAATTATTTTGTTGAAAATTCCAAACTCACCCGTGAGAATGAATTTTGCACAATTATTTATACTTCGGGCACAACCGGCGTACCAAAAGGAGTAATGCTTACACACATGAATATCTGCTCTAATATAAAATCCGCACACCAAATTTTTGATATCGGTAAAGATGATATCTTCCTTTCATTTTTACCGCTCTGCCATATCTTTGAAAGGATGGCAGGTTATTATACGGCATTTTCGTGCGGCGGTATGATTGCTTATGCCGAGAGTATCGAAAAGATTGCAAGTAATATGGAAGAGATTCATCCAACAATTTTGACTGCGGTGCCGCGCTTATTCGAACGAATGTACAGTAAGATCAAACGAAATGTTGAAACTCAACCGGAAAAGAAACAGAAAATTTTTAATTGGGCAATTGAAATCGGGAAAGAATTTCAAGTTGCTAAAAAATCAGGGCATCCTATTCCGATCTTTTTATCACTCAAGCATAAACTTGCCGATAAACTTGTCTTCCATAAATTGAGAGAAAAAACGGGCGGTAAATTACGCTTCTTTATTTCGGGTGGTGCGGCACTTGCACGTGAGTTAGGATTATTTTTTGAAGCTGCGGGAATTTTGATTATTGAGGGATACGGATTGACCGAGTCATCACCCGTGATTGCTGCCAACAGACCGAACGACTATAAATTCGGCACAGTCGGTAAACCTATGCCCGGTGTTGAAATTAAGATTGCTAAGGATGGAGAGATTCTTGCCCACGGTCCAAACATTATGCAAGGATACTATAAGAATAAAAAAGAAACCGAAGAAACAATTAAAGACGGCTGGCTTTATACCGGAGACATCGGTGTTTTTGACGCTGAAGGTTTCTTAATTATCACTGATAGAAAGAAACATCTCTTCAAAACATCTGGCGGAAAATATATAGCTCCTACTCCAATTGAAAACATGTTCCTTGCAAGCAAATATATAGATCAGTTTGTGCTAATTGGAGATCGCAGAATGTTTGTTAGCGCTCTGATTGTGCCGGATTATGAAGCTCTTAAAGAATATGCCGATGCTAACCGAATCCAATACAAATCTATTGATGAACTCGTTGAGATGAAACAGATATATGAACTTCTGGACAAAGAACTTGATCAGTTCCAAAAGAAACTTTCTAATTTTGAACGCGTACGCAAGTTTGCAATTCTTGATAAACCTTTTACAATCGAAACCGGCGAGCTTACTCCTTCACTCAAAATCAAACGGAAAGTTGTGGAAGAACGGTATAAGGATTTGATTGAAGATATGTATAAAGGTCTCGAAGGTTAATTTTTCACAAATGTATTTAGTCATATTGCTCTTGATCGTGATCTTGCTCTTTACTTAGAGATCAAGATTACGATTATGAGCATGAACAAGACTTGGGTCTAAAACGGCACTATCAATAACTTAATCCTTTCAGCGAATTTTCTTATATTTGCGCTCAATAAAATCAATTTGCGAGATTTATTTTGACTAACGAGAAAATTCTTGTTACTTCAGCGTTACCCTATGCAAACGGTAATATTCATTTAGGACATCTAAGCGGTGCATATCTGCCTGCTGATATATACGTCCGTTACAAACGCTTGAAGGGCG
>DAIEQT010000185.1 GCA_027347545.1 Ignavibacteria bacterium
CCCGTTCTCAACAATTTTAAAAATAAAATCGGAGTTGCATCACTCATCAAACCGGCGCTTGACCTACAAATTGCCAGTTTGAAAAATCTGTTTCGTATAGTGCAAAGCATACTTATCTTACTCTTCGCTTGGCTGCTTACGTATCAGTTGATTAAGCCTATTCGGAATGTAAAATTCCGGCTGGGGAAATTTATTTTACTCTCGTTTCTGATTCTGGGTAATAGAGTATTATTGTTTTTCCTCGAAATTCCTTCTGGCTGGATAAATAACAGTTTGTCAGATGCATCAAATTTCTCTTCACAGTTTGGAAACGGAATGGTACGCTCTCCGCTTGAGTTTTTTGTTACAGCGGTTTCATTTTTGATTATTTCTCTTTATGGCTACCGCCAATTAATTAACTATTACAAATCGCAAAATGGAAGTGAAAAAAGAAACCTACTCGCAGATTGTGCCGGTGTTGTTGTCGCAGTTTTTATGTGTTTATTACTATGGCGAGGTTTTGGAGCTTCAATTCGCAGCGTAATATTCGACTCAACAATTCGGTATTTCAAGGAATTTGCCTTAATCCCATCTCCAGCGGTTTTTCTAATGTGCGTTAACATTTTACTTCTTGGCTTCACAATATTTATTAGCTCCTTAGCCCTTCTTGTTTTTGTACATAAAATCTTAACAAAGAGAATTAATAAAAATGAGTGGAAGTACTTAGTACTATTATTCTTTGTCGTTCAAATTCTAGGCTATGTATTTGATAGAGCTCAAGCGCAGCCTCAAGGTACAGATTTAATAAGAGTATTCTTCTTCACTTTCTCATTTGCAATTCTATTTTTCCTAATTGCCAGAAATAAAGAAATACTTTTTAGATATTTCCTTTATTCGCTGGCTTCTTCAATTATCGCGGTTTCGCTTCTTACTTACTATAACTCACAGTTGGAAAAAGAATCACTAAAGAATTCAGCATACGATTTAGTACGTGTGAATGAAGAACAAGTCCAGTTTATTTTGTATCAAACATTAATAGAGGCGAAAAATAATTCCGTATTATATGAAAGCTTAAAAACCGGCGGCGATTACTCTTCCACAGCTTTTTCTGTATGGATGAAAAGTTTGCTGTACCGTGAAGGAATAAACGCTGCCATTACATTGTATGACGTGCAGAAAAATACTCTCGGAAGCTTCTCATCTTCAGACGAAAGTGTAGTAGAAAATAATTCATTGCATTTTAATCCTGGCAGAGATATCCAGATCATTCCGCAGCAATCAACCTTTTCTGAGGGGAAAAAAATTGCCGGGGTTTTGACGATAAGAGACGCTGATATAATTCTTGGCTATCTATCAATTACTGCAATTATTAATTCAAACCATTTTAGACAAGAATCATTGCCGAAAATTTTAATTCCGGAACGTGTTGGCATTTTGTCGGCGGTTGATTACGACAATCTCAAAATTTATGAATTGATGAACAGGCAACTTGTTCGTGCATCAAAAGGCAGTGAACTAAATGATGAAAATGTAAGACTGATTTTGGATGCCCCATTTGACCATTTTGGCGAAACTTGGCTTGAGCTAGAGATTAACGGTGAGATGAATCTTTTGTTTCTGATAAAAAATACAACAGCTCAAGGGGAAAAAATCCTAGCAATTGCTCGTGAGAACAAAAACTTCACTTGGAATCTTTCTGATTTTTTTAAAATATTTTTTATCCACTCGGTTGTAATATTTCTTGTTTCACTGTTCTTGTGGCTAATTAATTTACGAAAGCGTATGTCTTATAGTATATCGTTTCGGACTAAGCTGATTACCGCTTTTTTAATTATTTCTGTTGTACCTCTTTTCTTAATTGCTGCCTATATCCGCAACCTAACCGAAGAAAAAAATAGTCAAACTTTATCTAAGCTGATGATTGAAAACATAAATCAGATTAAGAATTATGTTGAACCATATCTAGTAAGAAGTGATGTTGACCAAAAACTGATTTTTGAAAAAGCTTCCCGCGAATTAAATAAAAACTTTTCTGTTTATTCAATAGAAGGAGAGGTGTTTAGCAGCAACCCCTCATTATATCAAGCCGGAATACTTGGAGAGAAATTAAATTCGGAAGCCTACGTGAATTTGATCTCCAATAAGAACAACTTCTATCTAGGTAAAGAAGAAGTCCAGGGAGAAAAAATTAATTCTGCGTTCGGGCTGCTTCAGTCAGCCAGCGGTGTTCTTGTAGTTGAATTAAACGATATGCTAAACAAATCGTCATTGCCGCTTTCGGAGTTGGAATTAGATGTGTTCTTGTTCGGTGTTTTTTCTTTTGCATTAATCATTATTATTATTATTAGCACCGTCTTATCCGGGCAAATATCTTCTCCAATTAAAAAGCTTACTACCGCAACGCGTGCCGTTTCAAATGGCGATTTAAGTGTGGAAGTTTCAACAAACAGTAAAGGGGAATTAGGCGAACTGGCGAGCGGCTTTAATATGATGGTGCAGAAGATTCGACAAAATCAGCTTGATATTGCTCAGTTTGAAAGGGAAGAGGCTTGGCGAGAAATGGCAAAACAAGTAGCTCACGAAATAAAAAATCCGCTTACTCCTATGAAACTTTCGGTTCAGCAATTGATTACTGCTTACGAGGATAAGTCGCCGAAGTTTAATTCTATTTTTGAAAAAGTTACGGCTACAATTATTTCTCAAATAGAAACTCTTAAAAATATTGCCTCAGAGTTTTCCAACTTTGCTAGAATGCCTCGCGCTAATCTTGAAAAACTTAACATTGTTCCAGTGATAACTGAAGTGATTAATCTTTATTCGGAACAGAAGAACAGTTTGGAATTTGTTTGCTCTGAGAAGGAAATTAATGTAGTTGCAGATAGTGATCATTTGAAGCGGACTTTGGTAAACTTAATTAGAAACGCGATGCAAGCCAACGCAACCAAGATTGAGATTAATGCAGCTATTACAGAAGGCTTTTGCTCAGTTAATGTTTCTGATAACGGAAAAGGAATTGAAAGCGAAGATCTACCAAAAATATTTGAAGAAAATTATACTACGAAAATAACGGGAATGGGCTTAGGCTTAAGTATGGCAAAAAAATATATAGAAAGTCTCAACGGAAAAATTACGGTTGAAAAAACTGATTCTAACGGCACTACCTTTTTAATTCTAATTCCTTTAGCGCAATGACAAAGCAACTAACTCCACATCAAAACGCGGCGCTTGATTACACGAAACATATTTCGCTTGCAGCAAATGCCGGCTCCGGAAAGACTTTTGTCCTTTCTAAGCGATTTGTTGAAATCTATAAAAATGAGGAAGTAGATCTTAACGCAATCGTAGCGATAACCTTTACGGATAAAGCTGCCGGTGAGCTTAATAAAAAAATAGCCGATGAAACTGAAGAGCAAATATCAAATGAAAAAAACGTTTTTGTAAAAAGACGCTTGGAAAAACTACGTAGAGAATTAGTTCTTGCGAACATCTCGACTATACATTCATTCTGCATAAACATTTTAAAGGAATTTGCACCGGAGGCTGGTATTGATGCAAATTTTTCCCCGATTGATCAGCTTCTCTCAGATGAACTTATAGAACTTTCGATTGAAGAAACATTCCAGAGTTTGATTCGAGATACGGAAATATCGACCGACTTTATGCCTTTGGTTAGAGTTCTTGGCTCGAAGATGTTTCTAAAATCAGCAGTAAAAGATGCTATTCATCAACGCAGAAATGTGGATATAATTGCCAATAATCTATATTCAAAATCTGTTGTGGAAATAGCCGGGGAATTCAAAACTAAGTTTACAACCTCGATTGAAGCTACTCTTGCGCCACTGATTATGCAAGGTATAAGCGCAATAAAAAAAATAAATGATCACGTTTTGAAGAATGATAGTGCGAACAAATACGCTAGACCGATTTCGGAATATCTTGATGAAATAAATGATTTACCAATAGAACGAAAACTTGCACACTTATCGCTAATAAAAAAAGAGCTTATTACTTCTACGGAAAATTCGGTTAGAAAGTTGAGCTACCTAAACAAAAATCGGATCGAATTTACGACTGAAATAGAATGCATCGAAAATCTATTTGAACAGATTGTAGCTTTTGCTGATATTGATTCGAGCGGCAAATCGGAAATTGAGCTGGCTGAATTCGGCAAATCATTCCTAAAAATTTATAAGTGCACTTTAGAGAATTATTCTAACAAGAAGAAACACCGGAGTTATTTGGATTTTGAAGACATTCTTTTGATGACGCATAAGATTATTTCGTTACCAGCGGTGCAAACTTATTTGCATGAGAAGTATAAGTACATTATGATTGATGAATATCAAGATACTAATGAGCTGCAGTATGATATTTTTATGCCGATTCTCGATCATCTTCAAATAGGAAATCTTTTCGTAGTAGGTGATGAAAAGCAAAGCATCTACATGTTCCGTGATGCTGAGTTAGAGGTTTTCAATAAAACAAAGCAAGAAATTGTGAAGACTGCTGAGCTTGGTTCCAATTTGAGTTTGCCCCATAGCTTCCGAATGTATCCGCAGCTTGTGTTATTTACAAACAAGGTTTTCGAAAATTTATTCTCGAATCCACAGAAGGAATTTAACGAAGTGCCACATAGCGATTTGGTCTGCACCAAATCCGCTGGCGATATTGGAAACGTTGGAATTCTACTTGCCGACACACCGCGTGAGATTGAAGAAAGTGAAATAGTTGCTTGTAAAATTGTAGAGCTCTTAAAGAATGATGGAACACTAATCTTTGGCGATATTGCAATACTTTGCCGTAAAAGAAAATCCTTTAGCGAGCTAGAAACTTCTCTTGTTAAATATGGTGTGCCTTATGTAATTATGGGCGGCAAAGGATTTTACCAGCGCCAAACTATTTACGATGTTTATAATTACATCTCATTTCTCATCAATCCCAAAGATGATCAGGCATTAATCGGAGTGTTACGCTCACCGTTTTTTAACCTATCTGATTCCAAACTTCTCAAGATTTCTTTTGAAGTTGGAGATTCATTTTATGATAAGCTAATAACACTCGCAAAAAGTGATGCAAGCATTAAACCAATCGTCTCCAGCATCGAGAAAAATATAAATGGAATAGTAAGCTCAGAGCCTTATTCACTTATAAGAAAAATTTTGAATGAGTCTGGCTATTGGGCGGTTCTTGCATCAAAGAAAAACTCTGATCAAGAAATTGCAAACGTTGAAAAACTGTTGGCATTGTCAAGGGAGTATTCCAGCAAAGGATTCAAAAACCTCTATGACTTTTCAGTTGCGCTCAAAGAGTTTATTGAAGGTTATGAAGATGAAGGACAAGCTCAAGTAGCGCAAGATCAAAATGCTGTAAAACTGATGACGATTCATCAATCCAAAGGGCTAGAGTTTAAGGCGGTGTTTATTTATGGAACAAATTCGAAAGCTCAAGAAGATAATGTGAGAGCTAGAATGCTAAGCATCAGTAAGGAATTCGGATTGCTAACTAAGGTGCCGATAGACAAAAAATACTTCTCTAGATATGCTTACCCCCCTATCGCAGCATTCCATAATTATAAGGTGAAGAGGAAGAACAATGCCGAGCTAAAAAGATTGCTATATGTTGCGGTAACCCGCGCAATAAAACATTTGTACATTTCAGCAACCCATAAAGAATTTAAGCCGGTTGCCGGATCGTTTTATGATTTATTGTGTGATGGATTAAGAAACGATTTTCAAACTGAAAATATTTATCTGGCTGCAGATGTTGAGTTCATGCTTCAGCAGGAGAATGATTTCGTGAATGAAAAGAAACAAGTTGAATTAAATATATCCATCGAAAAAGAAATAGCAGAAGCAGATTTGCCAGCAAATGAAAAGACTAATGAAGTAGTTCAAAAGTCGTTGAGAAACCATAAAATTGGTGATTCACCAAAACACGAAATTATCTCTGCTACAAAAATTTCCATGTACACTCAATGCCCGGTTAAGTATGAGCTCACTTATGATATTGGTTTTCTGCCGGTTTTGAATCTGATTAAACGTCAAGAGAGCGTTTATGAATTTCAGCCGAAAGAAGAAGTGGAGAGCATAAAACAATTTGCTCAATTGCGTGGAAGCATTATTCACAAGTGCTTGAGTGAAAACATTGAAATTGAAAAACTCTCGGACTATATCAACAATCTTCTTCTTGCAGAAACAAATGAAGAAACTGTTAAGCTTTCCGACTCGATTAAAACCGATATTCAAAGTTATTATAAATCAAAAACATACAATGAGCTTAATTCTTACCCGGATTATAGAAACGAGTACGAGGTTTATTGCCAGGAAGGTGAATTCTACTTGTATGGAATTATTGATAAGTTGATAATCGAAAATGGAAAGTTAATAGTTGTTGATTACAAAACTGATTCTGTGGAAAAAGAAAAACTAAGCAACCGTGCGGAAAATTATTTTCCTCAGCTAAAGTTTTATTCTTATGTTCTAAGTAAATTATTTGTGGAAGTAACAGGCTACGAGTTGCGCCTTGTATTTATTAAACATCCGGATGAATTAGTTAACATGTCGCTGTCAAAATCTCAAGTTGAAGAATATGGAAACGTGATTCGACCGGCAATTCAGAATATTCACTCATTCAATTTTATACCAAATTTAGAGCATTGCAGGCGTTGCCAGTTTGCTCTGGAAGGAGACAAATGCGTAAAATCAATCTAATTAAAATTTCAGCACAATTTATGTTGTTGCTAATTCTTGCCGGATGCTCATCTTCAAGCAATTTTCCACTTTTCGAATATCCAATTGATTGGAAAGATAACGACGCAAGAACAAAAACTATTTCCGAATATTCTCAATACTTATCCGGCAAAAAAATATTTCTCGATCCCGGTCACGGTGGAGAAGATAGACGCAATACAAACAAAGGCGGTAACGTTATAGAAGCTGATGTGAATTTGCGTGTGGGACTGTATCTAAAAAAATATTTAGAACAAGCCGGTGCTACTGTATTCATTTCCCGCGACAAAGATGCAACCGTACAATTAGCTTACCGCTCTGAACTAGCAAACAATAGTGGAGCGGATTTGTTTATAAGCATTCATCACAATGCGCCGGGAAAAACCGAGGACGATTACACTAACTATACTTCCGTTTATTATCACGCAAAAGATTTTAATTATGAATACGAGCCTTGCAATCAAGATATGGCGCGTTATATCGAGCGAGATCTTTCTTATGTAATGGGGAATCCGGTTGGGCTTGGTTCTTTCGACGGAACTTACTCTGATTATAATATTTATCCGGGTGAAGGATTTTCCGTTCTACGCAAAACAAAAATTCCAGCAGTATTAATTGAAGGTGGATTTCACACAAGCCGGCTTGAGGAAATGCGGTTGAACATTGAAGACTTCAATCAGATTCAAGCATGGGGAATT
>DAIEQT010000189.1 GCA_027347545.1 Ignavibacteria bacterium
GCGCGGCAGAGAGGAAATATTATTCTGGGCTCGCGGCGATGAGAGCAAATTAAAATGGATTGAAGATCAACGCTGCTTGGTTAGAGATATTCTCCGTGCCGCGATTGAAAACAATCCCGATACACTTTTTGTGTTGAAACAACACCCGCAAGAAAATGCGCCGGAAAGACCGGAACCCGTTAAGAACGAAATGAGCGAATTAGCCGGCTATTAGAATGTGCTTTATTTATGCGGCGAAGAAGCGATTCACGATTTGATTAGCGTTTCCGATTTGTGGACGTGCTTTGAATCCACAACCGCGCTCGAAAGCTGGTTAATGAACAAGCAAACAATATTTATCAATCCGGACCCCGATTTTAACCGCGATTTACTTTACAAAGGCTCGCCTCTTGTAAAATCTTACCAAGAATTTCAAACAATGATAGATGAGTTTTATTCATCCGGCAAGGTTGTTTCGTTTTTCAATTCCGAAAAAGAAACACAGCGCAAAGAACTTATTAAAAGCATTATCGGATTTGGTGATGGATTCAATCACATCCGGGCATCTAAATACTTTGCACAAAACGTCTATAAATCCAAAGTTCAAAATCCAAAATCCAAATTTCATTTCTGGCACTGGCTAGTTTTTGTGCTGATTAGAGTTGCCGCACCATTCTATAGCCGTAAGATTTTTTCAAAACTTTATAAGTTGAAAAAGCATCTTTGGGTTTTCGAAAATTACAAGATGGAAAAGCTTCATAAACTCTATGCAAAGTACGTTCCTTCTTTTGAAGAGTTCTATTCCAAACAAGGAATCGAACAAAAATTCAAAGACGGAACTCTGTTCGAGACTTATAAATAGCCTCTTTAAGCGCGTTTATCAGACCAATAATTTTCCTAAATTTGTTTACTTATTGAAGAGGAACTATGGACGGCAAAACCATATTAATTACCGGCGGAACGGGTTCGTTTGGAAAGAAATTTATTGAAACTGTTCTTAACCGGTTTACACCAAGAAAGATAATCATCTTCAGCCGCGATGAGTTAAAGCAGTATGAGATACAGCAAAACCCGCGCTTCCGCAAAGAAGGTGTTTTGATGCGCTACTTTATTGGCGACGTGCGCGATAAAGAAAGATTAATCCGCGCAATGACCGGTGTTGATTATGTTGTTCATGCCGCGGCGCTGAAACAAGTTCCCGCTGCAGAATACAACCCATTTGAAGCCGTAAAGACAAATGTAATCGGCGGGCAAAATGTGATTGACGCATGTTTTGAAACCGGAGTTAAAAAAGTTATTGCGCTTAGCACAGATAAAGCCGCCGCGCCAATTAATCTTTACGGTGCCACAAAACTTACCAGCGATAAACTTTTTGTTGCGGCTAACAATTACCGCGGCACACACGATATAAGATTTTCTGTTGTACGTTATGGAAATGTAATGGGAAGCCGTGGCTCGGTAATTCCATACTTTCTAGATAAAAGGAAAACCGGTGTTCTTCCAATTACTGATGAACGTATGACGCGTTTTAACATTACCTTGCAAGAAGGTGTAGATTTTGTTCTTGCCGCGTTCAAAAGAATGTGGGGCGGAGAGTTATTCGTTCCTAAAATTCCATCATATAATATTCTTGATCTAGCAAAGGCAATTGCGCCGGAAGCAAAACTTGAAAATGTTGGTATTCGTCCCGGCGAAAAACTTCACGAGGAAATGATAACTGAAACAGATTCCATTAACACAATTGAATTCGACGATTATTATGTTATTCTACCTTCCACACAAATTTGGGATATTGAAAAATTTAGAATGGAAAGCGGCGCAAAAGCCGGAACGTTCTGCCAGTATGGTTTTAGTTATAACAGCGGCGGTAATGAAAAGTTTTTAGCGGTTGACGAAATCCGTGAAATGATTAAAGCTAACGTTGACGGCGCTTCAGAAATTTATGGTGATTAACTTTCAGTGATTGGTTATTAGTTGTTGGTGATTAGAATGAGTAAAATACATTCTTTTCATGATTTAGAAATTTGGAAGATTGCTCATGAGTTGGTTTTAGAGATTTATAAACTCACGAGCGACTTTCCTTCTAAAGAAGAATATAGGTTAACTTCGCAATTAGTACGTGCTGCTATTTCGATTCCAAATAATATTGCCGAGGGAATGGGAAGATTTTCCAGAAAGGAGTTTTTGCAATTTCTAAACATTGCAAGAGGTTCAACAGAAGAATGCAAATATTTAATTATTTTACTGAAGTTACGCATGAATTGAATTTTGTGAATTATTTTTAGTGAAACTTGGTGTCTTGATGCCTTTGTGGCTCAATTTCTTATGTTTTCTTCTGCCACTAAGTCACAAACCTGCCCGCCACGTTGAATATACTTTAGCAGGCGGGGACACTAAGAAATCACAAAGTGCGTAACTTCAGTTATTTTATCTAAAGACTTGAAATACATAGACAATGCGACTTATAATTTGCTTACTGAAAAGTATGACCTTCTTGGGAAAAAGATTAATGCTCTAATAAACTCTATAAAGAGAAAAACAAACTAATTATGAATTCAAAACAAATCACAAATAACCAATCACCAACAACCAAACTGTATTCGTACGGAAAGCAGTTAATTGAACAAGACGATATAAACGCCGTCGTTGAAACATTAAAAGGGGATTGGCTTACTCAAGGTCCTTTCGTTCAAAAATTTGAAGATGCTCTAAGCGAAAAATTTGGAAGTAACAACGCATGCGCAGTTGCAAATGGTACTGCAGGTTTACACTTAATTGCACTTGGCATGAATTGGAAAAAAAACGATATCGTAATTACTTCACCAATCACTTTTCTTGCAAGCGCTAACTGCGTTATTTATGCCGGAGCTACGCCGGACTTTGTTGATATTGATGAAGCGACTTACACGATTGATCCAAACAAACTTGAAGCAAAGTTAAAAGAGTATTCAGCGAAAAATAGAAAAGTTAAAGCTGTGGTTGCTGTAGATTACGCCGGACATCCTTGTGATTGGGAAGCATTAAAGAATTTACAAGACAAATATGGCTTTCAGCTGGTAAATGATTTTTGCCACGCGCCGGGCGCAGCATATGATAATGACATTCAATACGCGCCAAAGTTTGCTGACGCGGTTAATATGAGTTTTCATCCGGTGAAGCATTTTACAACCGGAGAAGGCGGCGCAATACTTTCCAACAATTCTGAATTTGATAAACGTGTAAGAACTTTACGCACACACGGGATGACGAAAGATGAATCTGTTTTAGAAAAGAATGATGGAACTTGGTATTACGAAATGCACGAAGTCGGATACAATTACCGCATAACGGATTTTCAGTGCGCGCTTGGAATTACTCAGCTTGCCAAGCTGGATTCCTTCCTAGAAAGAAGAAGACAAGTGGCAAAGTATTACGATGAAGTTTTATCAAAAGATGATAGACTTATTATTCCAAGTGTTGCAGCAAATGTTAAGCATGCTTATCATCTTTACCCTCTCCAGATAAAATTTGATGAGATAGGCGCTTCAAAAAAAGATTACTTTGCTAGACTTAAATCCAACCACATACTCGGTCAGGTTCATTATGTTCCGGTTCATCTCCAACCCTTTTACAGAAAGAATTTTGGATTTAAGCATGGCGATTTTCCGATTTCAGAAAAATTTTACGAGCGGGAAATTTCCATACCAATGTATGCTTCACTTGATAATTCCGATCTCGAATATATTACCGACGCAATCATAAAAAGCTTAAATCAACTTACATGAAAGTTTCGATTATTACAGAAGGCTATAATAAAACCGGCTACGGACATATAACCCGATGCCTTTCTCTATATCAAGCTTTCGAGATACGAAATATCATTCCAACATTTTATGTTAACGGAGATGAGGGAAGCGCTTCATTCCTCTCGGAAACAAATTATGAGATTATCGATTGGCTTGAAAACCAGGACACTCTTTTTAGAAAGATTCACAACAGCGATGTTGTAATTGTTGATTCATACATAGCGCCAAAAGAATTTTACAACCGCATTTCATTAGTTACCCCATACCCCGTTTTTATTGATGATTTTGCGCGTGTTGATTATCCAGCCGGAACTATTGTAAATGGATCAATAAATGCCGAAACATATGGTTATTTGCCCAGAGCAGACAGAGCACTGCTGCTTGGAACAAAGTACGCGTCAATTAGAAAAGAATTTTGGGAGGTGGGGGAACGGCTATTCAGGCTAGATATACAAAACATCTTGGTAACTTTCGGCGGACAAGATATTGAAAACCTTACACCAAGAATTTTACGGCTCTTGGTTAGAAATTTCCCGAACGTGCGAAAGCGTGTAATAGTTGGGGGCGGTTTCTCCAACGAAGCGCAAATTGAACAAGCCAAAGATGAGAACACCGAAATTTATAAAACTCCAAAGCCTCAGGAACTTGTTAAGTTAATGTATGATAGCGACCTTGCAATTACTACAGGAGGACAAACAATTGTTGAGCTTGCTCGTGTTGGCATACCTACAATAGCAATTTCAGTCGCCGAAAATCAAACACTCCACATGAATGGCTGGCTTAAGGAAAAATTTCTACCGGCAGAATTAACTCATACACAGCCAAACCTGGAAAACCGTATACTTCTTCTCATCGGCAATCTGCGAAAAAAACAGCCCAGAGAGATAATCTCTAAAATCGGCAGGCTAAAGGTTGATGGGGGCGGAGCTAAACGTATTATTCAATTCTTACTGGAGAAATATTCAGTTAAAAGCGGTTTCTATTTCAGAACCGTAATTAGCAAAGATTCCTCATTACTTTTTAATTTACTAAGCGATAAGCTAATCAGAGCAAATTCCATTTACGAAATGCCTCTAAAATGGGGCGATTATTTAGATTGGTTCAGCGGCAAATTAATGGATGATGACTGCTATTTCCTCCTTTCGTTTACAACTACAGATCAGTTTATTGGTCAAATTAGGTTTGATGTAAAAGGTTATTATGCGGAAATTAGCGTAAGCATCCATTCTGATTGGCGCGGCAAAGGAAATACTAAACTTGTTGTTTTCAATGCTTCTTTCAAATGTTTTCATGAAAAGCCTAACGTCGGTTATATTATTGCTTATGTAAAACCGCAAGATTCTCAATCTCTGGGAATTTTTACACAAGCCGGCTATGTTCTAACTGAAAAAGAAACAATTAATAATCAAGAAGTTATTGTGTGCAAATTATCCAGACCGAGATAATAACCAAAGTTATGATAACAGAAATTGTAAATAATAAATTGGGTACTAACTATTTCTGCAAAGAAAAAAATATTGAATTCTTTCTTAGAAAAGCGCGGAATGTTGACGCCAAGATAATTTTCGAGCTCTCCAATGAGGATGTAGTAAGGGATAATTCCATTAATACTAACAAAATTATTTGGGATGATCATTTGAATTGGTTATCCGCGAGACTTGAAAGCAAAAATTGCTTTTACTTATTAGCATTTACAAAAGAAGACGATTTTATTGGACAAATACGGTATGATATTGATAACGATACGGCGTCAATCAGTATTAGTATTTCTAAAGATTTTCGAGGTAAGGGATTTTCAACTGTCTTACTCACATCTTCAGTTGAATTAATGTTCAATCAATACTCAAAAGTAAATTTCGTCCTTGCAAAAATTCATCAAAAAAATATTGCATCTACCAAAACATTTACAAAAGCGGGCTATATACATTCTCATCAAGAAGTAATTAATGGTAATGAATTTGACGTTTTAGAATTGACGAGAAAAGATGAAAATCCAAATTGACAAAAAAGTTATTGGCGAGAGCTCAGAGACTTTCATAATTGCAGAGCTATCTGCTAATCACAATCAAGATATTGAGATAGCTCTTAAAAGTATTGACTCCATAAAGCAATGCGGAGCGGATGCAGTTAAACTGCAAACTTATACTCCTGATACTATAACGCTGGATTGTGATAACGACTATTTTAAGATCAAGCATGGAACTATTTGGGATGGAACAACTTTATATGAGCTTTACAAAAAAGCATATACTCCATGGGAGTGGCAGCCAAAACTTAAGAAATATGCGGAGGATCTCGGATTAATTTGTTTTTCGTCTCCGTTTGATAAAACAGCGGTTGATTTTCTTGCAAAGATGAATGTTGCCGCTTATAAAATAGCCTCATTCGAAATTGTTGATATTCCATTAATCGAATACACGGCTGCTCAAGGTAAACCGATTATTATATCAACCGGTATAGCAACCGAAGATGAAATAGCTGATGCAGTCGATGTCTGCAGAAAAGTTGGAAATAACCAGATTGCACTGCTTAAATGTACTTCAGAATATCCCGCACCAATCGAAGAAACAAACTTAAAGACAATTCCTTATTTAACAAATAAGTTTGGCGTAGTTGCCGGATTATCTGATCACACTTTGGAAGCCACTGCTTCCATCGCCGCAGTAGCTGTTGGTGCCAAAATAATCGAAAAACATTTTATTTTAGATAAAAGTATTGGCGGACCAGATTCTTCATTTTCGTTGGAACCCACTCAATTTGCACAAATGGTAAAGGCTATTCGAAGTGTCGAGAAGGCACTTGGCAATTCGGAAATGGCTGTTACAGAAAGAATGAAAAACAGTCGCCGGTTTGCCCGCTCTTTGTTTGCGGTTAAAGACATTCAAGCTGGAGAAATATTAACTGAAGATAATGTTCGTTCTATACGTCCGGCTGGTGGTTTGCCGCCAAAATATTTTTCGAGAATTTTAGGTAGTAAAGCAATAAATAAAATACCGCGAGGAAATCCAATTACATTCAACGATATTGAACCTAGCGAATAATTAATTATTAACAAGGGGAATTATGAAAAATTTTATTCTTTTTGCAACAGTGCTTATTTGCATTTCACTTACATCATGCAAAGACGAAAATTGGCTGACATCTCAAGAAAATGAGTTGGGAAAGGTTGTAATTAAGCTAGACAAAACGTCGATACCACAAGAAACATATTTATTACTAGCTTCTCTAAGCAGGAGCGGGTACGACTCTCTAAAGGTCAGTGCAAACATTTCATCATTATCTACATCAAATTTAACATTCAATTATGTTGTTCCCGGAAATTGGCAGTTGAAAGTATGGGCTTTCGATCAAAATGGAATTCCAATTTATTATGGAACGACAAAAATTGATGTTCTGCCAAATGTAATTACGAAATCCAATATTACATTACTTCCCACAGGCGCCGTAGATATTACAATTTCGTGTGGGGCAAATATTTCGGTAACAGACTACGCTGGTAATCCTATTTTTGTAAACAACTCCGGACCTTCGAATTTTCTTGGGGTCTATTACCCGAACGTTTTATTTGATGGGAAAAAGTATAAGATGTGGTATTCTACACTCTATACTGAGCGACAATATGACGTTAGATACGCTGAATCAACAGATGGAATTTATTGGAGCAATATGACAAATTATCCTGTGTTAGAGCGAGGGAGCGCAGGAAGTTGGGATCAGTACACTGTACACTCTGGTCCCGTCATTTATGAAAACGGAATTTATACAATGTATTATGTTGGAGATGCCAGCAAAGACGGCGATTCATATATTGGTGCCGCGGATTCTTTTGATGGCATCTATTGGGTAAAAAGAAATTTACCGCTCATAAAAATTATCGGGAAACGAATTGCCCCGAATAGTTTAATTAAAATTGGCTCGACTTATTATTTCTATTTTTCTTATACAAAGCTTAATACCTCTCAAGATGTATGGGGAATTTCCGTTGCAACTTCACAAGACGGTTCGAACTGGAGTATTGTTAAAGAAAATATTCTCCCACTATCCGAGACTTGGGAAGCACCAAACCCAAATGGTTGCAGCGTAATAGCACTAGATAACAAATTATTATTAATGTATGGCTCTCTAAACAATCAGGCGTTTGGAACAGCAACTTCTATAGATGGAATAAATTGGACTAAGTCTTCTTCAAACCCGGTTTTTACAAAAGATAACACTCACAATTATTGGTCTAGCGAGGTGAGGTATCCTTACATTTTGCGAGTTGGGAATAGTTTTAGATTATATTATACTGGTATTGTAAACGGTAAATTGGCGATTGGCGTTGGTGATCTTTCGATTCGTTAATTGTTAATATAAATAATAGTCAAAAGGAAGAATTTGGAATATAGCATCAAAGTTATCATACAGGCGAGAATCGGTTCAACAAGACTTCCCGGTAAAGTATTGAAGGAGCTTTGCGGTAAACCAATTCTATGGCATGTCTGGAATAGAATTTGCCATTCAAAAAAAGTTGATGATATAATAATTGCTACTACAATTCTTCCTGAGGACGATTCTATTCAGACCTTCTGTGAAGAATATTGCATACCTTTTTACCGTGGCAGCTCCGGCGATGTTTTGAGCCGTTACTACGAAGCCGCCAAGAAATATAATGCTGAAACGATAATAAGAGTTACAGCGGATTGCCCGGTTATTGATCCGGCTGTTATTGACCATTTAATTTATTCTTACTTATCAGAAAAAATTGATTACATGAGCAACGGTATGGTACGTACCTTTCCGCGCGGACTTGATGCCGAAATTTTTTCTTTTGGAATTTTGGAACGTGCT
>DAIEQT010000192.1 GCA_027347545.1 Ignavibacteria bacterium
CAAAACAAAATAGCCGTAACAATTGATGATTTGCCTTTGCAAAGAATAGGCAGTTACAACAAAGAACAATATGGAGCACTTACAAAGAAATTACTTGCCAATTTGAGTTCGCAAAAGGTGCCGGTAATAGGTTTTGTGAATGAAGGTAAACTTATTACAAACGATAAACCGGATGAAAGCAAAGTAGCTTTGTTAAAACAATGGCTCGATGCCGGATTTGAACTTGGCAATCATTCTTTCTCTCATAAAAGTGCAAACGAAATAAGTATTAATGAATACACGAAAGATATTTTGCGCGGAGAGCCAATTACAAAAAAGCTTTTAGCTGAACACGGAATATCAATGCGTTACTTTCGTCATCCGTTTTTGCATACCGGAACTTCATTAGAAGTAAAAAAGGAAATAGAAAACTTTCTCACAAAGCGAGGTTATACAATCGCGCCAATTACGTTTGATAACTCGGAATGGATTTATGCGGCAGCTTACGATAAAGCCATCAAAGAGAAGAATGAGCTGATAATGAACAAAATTGGAGAGGATTATCTTTCATACATGAAGTTAAAGTTAGAGTATTGGGAGAGCCAATCAATCGCTTTGTTCGGTAGAAATATTTCTCAGACGCTTCTTATTCACGCAAATTCATTGAACGCAGAATATTTTGATGACTTGTGTAATATGATGAGAGAAAAGAAATATGAATTTATTGCTCTCGATGAAGCATTGAAAGACGAGGCTTACAAATCGCCGGATACATTTATTAAGATCAATGGAATTTCTTGGATTCACCGGTGGGAAATTACGCAAGGAAAGAAAAAAGATTTCTTCGGCAACGAGCCGGAAGCATCAAAATGGGTTGCTGACTATGCTGGAATAGATTACGAATAAACAAGAAAGCATCTTTAGAAAGACCCTTTTCTGTTAGTGCACAATCTTCCCAATTCGGTTAAATCTAATCGAAGCAAGCAATTCGAAAACGCTTGTTGTTGAAATGTTGCTATCCCAGGACCAGTAAGCAATCATTGGTTTACCTAAAACATTTCGGCGCGGTACAAATCCCCAGTAGCGGCTGTCCAAACTGTTGTCGCGGTTGTCGCCCATCATAAAATAGTAATCATCGGTAACTTTGTATTCGCTAGTTTCTTTCTCATCGATAAATACTTTTCCATCGCGCACAGAAACAACATCTCTTCCAAATTCACGGTCAATAAATGTTTTCCACTGTTCAATATTAGCGCTAGAGATTATTATCACATCACTTTTCTTTGGAACCACAAGTGGTAAATAATTATCACCATTTTGAGAGACTCCTTTTGGAAAAGCTTCGCTATCCACGAAGCCTTCCGGTAAAGTATAATTACGAACGTACTGAACGTGTGGGGGAATTGGCGCTTGCTTTCCATTCACAAACAAAACCTTGTTGCGGACTTCAACCGTATCTCCTGGAATTGCTACACAGCGTTTAACATAATTTTTGATAGCGGCATTTTTAACTTCATCGCGGTTGCCCGGAAATTCAAATACAACAATGTCGCCACGTTTTGGATCGTTCCACTTTAATGCTTGTGTAAAAGGCAAAGCTATGTTAGTAAAGGGAATGTTGCGTGGAGTTGTTAGATCATAAGCTAGTTTGTTAATGAGTAAAAAGTCACCCGTCATTATGGTGGTTTCCATTGATGGCGTTGGAACGCGCGAGCCTTGAACAAACGAACTTGTAACAACAAAAAGTATTAGAGCCAATCTACCATATTCAATTAAATATTTTTTAAGATTTTCCCACTTAAGAATTTCTTTGAAATCAATCTTGTTTTTTTTCATGGTTATACCTTCTGGTTCGTGGCTTTTATAGCTTTCCTTTGTTAAAATAGTTTCCAAGAATTTGGGTTAAGA
The DNA here is from genome assembly GCA_027347545.1 of Ignavibacteria bacterium. Taxonomy (GTDB): domain Bacteria; phylum Bacteroidota; class Ignavibacteria; order Ignavibacteriales; family Melioribacteraceae; genus Stygiobacter. Next base: position 1,888 of record DAIEQT010000192.1, read on the forward strand.
TGGATTTTAATTCTGCAATAGATCTAACGAAAGCGGTTCTTCAGCCGGTTGAATTTCCGGAGCCGCTTCCTATTAAAGTGTTTATGAAGCGGCTGGACTTGGTGCATCCTTATGTTTCCGGCAATAAGTGGTTTAAGCAAAAGTATAATTTGATACGCGCACGTGAAGAAGGATATGACACGCTATTAACTTTTGGCGGTGCATATTCAAATCATATTCACGCAACTGCTGCGGCTGGAAAGGAATTTGGCTTTAACACAATTGGTATGATTAGAGGCGAAGAACATTTGCCGCTTAATCCAACGCTGCTATTTGCCGCCGAACAAGGAATGCAACTGCATTATGTGAACAGAAGCGATTACCGGAAAAAACATTTACCGGAGTTTGCAGAATGGATTTATAGCCGGTTTGGAAAAGTTTACATTGTTCCCGAAGGAGGAACAAACCAGCTCGCAATAAAAGGCACCGCAGAAATTCCGGCGTTAATAGAGACTGATTTCGATTACATAACAAGTGCATGTGGAACCGCCGGAACAATTTCCGGAGTTATTAGCGGATTGAATGGAGCGAAACAAGCTTTGGGTTTTGCTGTACTTCGCGGCGCCGCATTCTTAAATAAGAATGCAGAGCAAAACGTTTTAGAATTCACCGGCAGAAAGTTTGATAATTGGTCAATCAATTTGGATTATCACTTTGGCGGATACGCAAAAATTAACCGGGAGCTAATCTTGTTCATTAGGCAAATAGATGAGATTAATGAAATTGTTCTCGATCCGGTGTACACGGGAAAGATGCTTTATGGAGTTTACGATCTAGCGCGAAAAGGATTTTTTGGAGAAGGAAAAACAATAATAGCGTTACACACCGGAGGTCAGCAAGGAATAGCCGGAATGAAAGAGCGAATGAATGAAGTTCTTTCAACGCACATTTAGAAATTTAACCGCAAAGAGCACAAAGTTTTCACAAAGGACACAAAGAGAATCGCAAGCGTTTCTCACGTTTCACTTTTGCCCTTTTTGTTCGATAATAAAAGAAAATCTTAGACGTGAACGTAAAAATCGGTTCGGGAAATATTAAGGGGCTTCAACAATCAATATTAGAAATGCAAAAGCTGAAGAACGCGGAGTTCAAAAAAGAATTGCTTGAGCAGAAAAAGGATTTGAAAGTAATTTCACAAGATTCGATCAATCTAAAAAACCTCGATACGGAAAACTCAACCATTAATTACAACAATCAGTCTATAGATTTCAATCTCGTTTTTAACTTCTTTGTAACAGTGCAAGTGATTGTAGAAGGAAAAATTGAAAGAGAAGAACAAAGTTTAGATGTGTGTTTTAAACATTCTTTTCAGCGCGAACTTTTGATTGATGGAAATAATATTACTACGAATTTTTCTCTAGAACTTAAAATGAAAGCCCTTTTCGGGGAAGGCGTCTCGGAAGAAAAGGATGTTGAGAAGGAGGGCGTATTAAAATTCATTGAACATACAGCAAATGCAATATTTGATACTTTTAACAACGACGCCAATTCTTTGCGTGCAATTGTAATAGACGAAAAGCACTTTAAGAAAATAATCGGGGCGGGAAAAAGCGAGCTCGCGGGATTATTGCAAACACTTCTCGGCGCTGTTTTCTCATTTATAAAATATAGGGATTTGAACAGCAAAAACGTTTCCCTATATCCGCAAAAAGAAATACGTGAAATAAAAGAGTATACTGTAAAAGAAATAAATTCTTTCAGCATACAAATTAACCGGCTTGAAGACTCGGATGAAAATCCTAAGATCACAGGTTCTAGAAAACAATTGAAGATGTTATAATCTCAATAGCCTCATTTAAATTCCGTTATTATTGTTGCCAATCTATAAGCATAGTTTTATAATGGGTTGTGAAATTCAATCGCAATCCAATCTTAATGAACAAAAAAGCAACTACAAAAAAGCTCAAGAACAGAGCAAAGACACTTGCCGCTTTGCTTGCCGCAATATTTTTTGTTAGCTGTAGCAATTCTGACAAAGAAATTAGCGTTGAAAGCGGGCAACAATCTGAAGTTTGGTTTAAACAGACAAGCGCTGATCTTGGTGCCAAGATAAAAATGATAGATGAAGAAAATGGGTTGGCAATTTCTCGTGGTAAGGGAGAAAACGTAAAAAGTAAAGTTCTAAAATTTAATAACGGGAAATGGAACATTATTTCCGAGCACGACTATTCCGACTTTCCTTTCATTTCGCAGTATGATAATAAAACAATCTGGTGGGTAATTCATGAAACGCACTACGGTAGATATAAACCGCACCTTTATTGCTTGGTCGGCAACATAAAAAAAGAAATACCGCTTCCCCCGCTAATGTGGGACAATACTGATTATGCGATGTGGAGCGCCATGAGCGTCTTGCATAATGGTGAAGCTTGGATAGTGGGTCAGCAAGGCAATATAATTCATTACGATGGAGCAAAATGGACGAGTGAATTCAATCCTGTTAAAAGAAAGAAAAATGAAAATTATAGCGCGGGCGATTTGCACGATATTCAAATGATTTCTGAAAACTCCGGCTGGGCTGTGGGCAAACAAGGAATCATTTTAAAGTATGAAAACAAAAAATGGAATAGATACGAATCGCCGACAACAGATGAACTGAAAAGCATTTCCATGCTTGATGAAAATGCTGGCTGGATTGTTGGCGACCGCGGGACAATTCTAAAGTATGAAGATGGAAAATGGACCAAAGTAGATAATAATTTTCGCGTTACTTTAAATGCAGTTAAGACGGTTACTAAAAACAAAGCGTGGATTGCCGGTGCACGTTCAACGTTACTCGAGTTCAAGGACGGAGTCTGGATTGAAAACCCAACCATAAAAAACTTTGAAGATTCTTTTATTTCGCTCGATGCGGTTAAAGCCAAAGATGGCTCTTACAAGCTATGGGTTATTGGGGACAATGGAATTTATACTAACTCTCAAAGTCTTAGATTTTCTTTTACAGATGTAACCGCAAATGTTTCGCTGCGCAAAGAAGGAAGAGCGGGCATATTTAGAGATTTCGATGAAGATGGTTTTCTGGATTTAGCAACCATTCTAGAAGACGGTCCTCCGGTAATTTATAGAAACCAAAACGGAAATCTGTTTTCGGAAGTAACGAGATATTATTCATCACAGAAACCGGGAATCGCTCAAACAATTTCGTCTGCGGATTTTGATAACGACGGCAACACAGATTTGATCGAAATACTTGATGATGTTAACAATAAACTTTCGTTTGGAACGGGGGGATTTGAGTTTAGAGAAGTTAATACCGGGGATTACATTCATCCTAAATTTATTCAAACCGACTTAAACTTATCTACAGCTCAAACGGCTGATTTTGATAATGACGGAAATCTCGATCTCTATTTTTCCAACTATAATTTTGATGATATGCTTTTCAAAAATAATGGTGTTGGAAAGTTTGACGATGTTTTTAACAAATCCGGTATAAAAAAATTAATTAACCACCGTTCGTATGGGGCAACGCTGAGCGATTTCAATTGCGACGGATTGATTGATGTGCTGATTACTTATAAGGTGGCAGAGAATAATCAACATATCTATCTGTTCATCAACAAAGGCGCTTTCCGGTTCGAACAGAAGGACGATCCTAATTTCTTTACAGATAAAGCACCAACCCCCTTTGCATCAATCTCTAATGATTTTAACAACGACGGTTTTCCGGATTTGGTAATATTCAACAATGAATACAAACTTCAATTTTTGATTAATGACGGTAGAGCAAACTTTAAGGAAGTTGCGACACAAGTTGGTTTTTCGGAAAAGCTTTTTCATCCTGAACCATCGGGTGGAGTTATTGCCGCGGCAGACATAAATAACGACGGTTGGCTGGATTTATTTATCGGCTCAAGATTATTTCTTAATTCACCGGAATTTGAGTTTACCGAAGTCGGAAAATCTGTTGGTGTTGATTTTACCGGCAACCCTACTTTTGCGGATTATGATAACGACGGCGACATAGATTTATTCATCGGCAGTTCCAGAGAAGCTCTTGGAAAAGGTGATAGAACAACTTTAT
>DAIEQT010000194.1 GCA_027347545.1 Ignavibacteria bacterium
TATTGAGTACATAGTATTTAGTATTTAGAAGACAAAGTCCCGCTTAAAGCGGGATTTTGTTTTTAAACAGCCGGAACTATTAGGTCTAAGGCACTTCCCAACAAAAAGAAGATACATTGGGGAACATTGGAAGTTAAAAGGACAACCTTACAAAGAATGTATGAGACGCATCCGATGAGTTTTTACGTAACATAATAGTATTTAGACAAAGTTTCTCTGAAGAGAATATACGACAACATAACATCCCTAAAGGTGGCCGTCGCATAATTAATATTTTTTAATAAATAGCCCGCGGATGACGCAGATTTAACAGATTTACACTGATAAATTATTGATTCATTAATTATGCGACAGCCTCCTAAAGGGATGATAACAATTACCATTATTTTGTTAAATTAACTACACATCCGAAATCTGACAAATTCAGATTTCTGTTTGAAGATATTTTCTTAAGTTAACGACTATTAGCAAAAGCGGGATTTTGTTTTTAATAATGGGTAAGAAAGAAATTGAGATAGAATTTGACGATTGAAAAAAGGATTTTAATTGAAATGTGATATAGAAGAAGGAATAAAAAATGCCCCTTTCTTAAGGGGCATTTTTATTTATATTTGTTAAGAACAATTTTGAGGGAATTATGAAAATATTTTTTAAGCAGTCTTTATTATTAATTCTATTTTTGGGGGTCACCTCAATAGCAACGGCACAACTTCAATTAACACTTCCTACTGTTTCCGGTAAACCGGGCACTGAAACTATAGTTGGTGTTTTAGTTAATGAGATTACTCCTTACAATGTTCAAGGATTCCAGTTTAAGATTAAGTACAACAAAGAGCTAGTCTATTTGATGAATCCAGGTAGCAACTCCGGCACAGTTTCAAGTGCATCAAATGCTTCTCCATTCTATACCAGTGATACCCGTACAGACTCTTCCATGATTATTGTAACTGCTGGTGGATCTGATAAATTTACAGGGTTCGGAGTTCTATTCAAACTGAAAGTTAAATTCTTAAAACTCGGATCAACTACTTTAACTCTTGATCCTACTTTTGATAATAAATTTACAGATGGCACAGCCAGTGTAAATTTTGTAACAGTAAATGGATTAGTTACTGTAGCAAATACAAATACGCCGCCTGTGTTTGATGCTATACCTGCTAAAACGGTAAATGAGAATCAAGAACTTAAATTTACAGTCAACGCTACCGATGTAGATGGTGATCCAATAGTTTACTCGGCAACAAATTTACCGACTGGGGCGGCGTTTAATCCGGTTACTAAAGAGTTCACGTGGAAGCCAACATATTCTCAATCCGGTATTCACACAGTAACTTTTCAAGCACACGATGGAAATTCGCCCGGAACAACTTTAGCAAGCATAACTGTTGTAGATGTTAACTCGGTGCCAGTACTCGCATCAATTACAGATAAGACAGTAAACGAAGGTACACAATTAGTAATTGATCTTTCCGCTACTGATGCAGAAGGTGATGTATTATTATATAGCGCTACCAATCTTCCCACTGGTGCTACGTTTGATGCAGCAACACACAAATTCTCATGGAAACCAAGTTCAACACAAGCAGGTGACTACACAGTCACCTTTTCTGTTTCAGACGGTAAACTTAGCGCATCAACAAACGTAAAGATCACAGTTGTTGATGCAAATACCGCACCAGTAATTACGCCCATTGCCGATAAAACAGTAAATACTAATCAGCAATTAACTTTTGATATTGTAGCTGTTGATGGCGAGGGTGACCCACTTATTTTTTCAGCGGCAAACTTACCTGCCGGTGCTGAATTTGATGTTAATGTGCACCGCTTTTCCTGGAAACCGACAAGCACACAAGCCGGCGATTATACTGTAACTTTCTTTGTGTACGACGGCAATTCTACATCAACTTTGCAAGTAAAAATTAAAGTTATCAAGGTTAACAGCGCTCCTATTTTTGATTCTAAGACTTTTTCTGATACGACAATTAGTGTTCATAATGTTCCTGTGCTTTTCAAATATCAATTTAAAGCAACAGATCCGGATGGAGACGCAGTAACATTTAGAATTGATGGTGATTTCCCGAGCGGGTCAACATTGAGTACTTCCGGAGCTTTTAATTGGATTACTTCGTCGTCTCATGCTGGTCGTGTTTTCATGTTTATGGTAACAATTTCTGATGGTACTTTATCTGAAACAAAAGTGCTTACCATTACAACGAAAAGTACAATAGTTGGAGTTGATGAGGAAGAAGTTATTCCGGCTAAATACAGCATGGCCCAAAACTATCCTAACCCATTCAATCCGAGTACAACAATTAAGTTTAGTTTACCCAAAGAGGGAAATGTTGTCTTGAAAGTTTACAGTGTAATGGGTGAAGAAATTAAAACACTTGTAAACGGTTTTAGAGCAGCCGGTGTGCATACTGTAAATTTCGATGCAAGTTCCGCCAAAGGCGGATTAACGAGTGGATTGTATTTCTATAAACTTGAAACCCAGGAGTTTTCGAAAACAATGAAGATGTTGCTAGCGAAATAAAGCAAGGCGATACTTAAAATAAGTATTTAGTAATGAGTATTGAGTAGTTAGATAAAATCCCGCTTGCCGGGATTTTGTTTTTTAAATATCTAAGAAGTTACAGACGCTTACAATGTTTTGCTGAGACGAAAGAATAACTCCATGTTTTCAAGCTGATTAATTTTTGAGTACGAATTCGAAAGGTTTGAAAGAATCCTTTTTATGATTGTTGCAGCAGTCGGTATCTCACTAATTATGTGTGCGATTGAATCTTCACTATCCTTTGCAAGTTCCGATACGTCTGATTCATAAATTATTTTGCCGCCATTAAAACAATCAACAAGATAGTGCTCATCTTCATTGATTACTTTTGCAAGAAAGTGTCCGGGGAAATTGCAGCCGGCAATATTGAACCCAAACCGATCTCCAATGAAAGCATATATCAAACAAAGTGTTATAGGATTTCCTTTTTTTTGTGTAAGTGCAAAAACAGCGTTAGAATTAAACGGATTGTAATAGTTTTCTTGATCACCCTTAATCCCGATTTCTTGAAACAGATAAGTAGCTAAATCAATTTCATCGCCGTAAGGAATTTTATTCCGGAAGATATCAGCAATACCATCAAGCCGGTCTGTAAGTTCGCATGCACCGCCCAAACCATATTGGAATTTGGAAATTAGCTCCATTGCAATTTCAATTTTGTCTATTGTGTCAGAAGTTTCTAATACGCTTATCCAGTTTTGTTCGAGCCAGTTTCTCCGGTTTTTTTCAAGAATTGGAGCTATGAGAATTTGCCTTTGTTCGTTCATTAGCTCGGAGAATTCTCTAAGATCAATCTCAAGATGAAGCCCATAAGTAGAGAGTTGTTTAACTATTTCGTCTCTAACCTCTTGAGAGTCATCATCCAAGAGGTCCAGCATATAGGAAAGTTTATTTGCGTCCATAATTTTTTCTTTATTTCTGCCTAAAAATAGTATTATTTTTTCTGAAGAAATGAATAATAATTAGAAATGCGAGGAGCTAATGAAGAAAATTATTTTTACAACTTTATTTTTTATTGTATCAGTCACCGGATTTATTTTTGCACAACAAGAAGCAGAAAAGACAACGCATAAATTTAATCCTATGAGCGACCCGTTTGTAGATGTAAAAACCGCCGTAGAGGAAGCGACAAAAGAACACAAAAGAATTTTGCTGGATGTAGGAGGTGAATGGTGTATATGGTGCCATAGACTTGATAAGTTTATTGAGGAGAATCCCGAGATCAAAACCTATCTTAACAAGAATTTCATAGTTGTCAAAGTGAATGTTAGTGAAGAAAACAAAAACGAAAAATTCTTGGCTCAATATCGAAAGATTCCAGGATATCCTCACTTTTTCGTATTAGATACTGATGGAAAATATCTACACTCACAAGGAACAGGCGAGCTTGAAAAGGAAAAATCATACAGCGCTGAATTGATTTTAAGCTTTCTTAAAGAATGGGCACCGAAAAATAATTAATGGAAACATCTGAATTATTGGTTCTTTGTCACACTGAGTTTGTCGAAGTGTGATAATTTAGCTTGTAACGTCATGGTTCGACAAGCTCACCATGACTTAGTCTTAATATTTCAGAGGTTTCTATTGATGAATCAAATTCCCCGTAGAATTCTTACGGGGAGTTTTAATATTGTTCTTAAAAGATCAAATACTCCATCCACAGCAATTCCTACCAATCGTAATGGTAGCAAAAGCAGCCAAATAATTGGGTATAAGACCAAAACAAGCAAAGCTAAAGGCCAGCAGAAAAGAAGCAGTAATAACCATAAAATGATTTTCATATTCGTTCCTTGTTATCGTGGAGAAAGATATATGAATCCCAAGCATCATCAAGTATGATTTTCTCGGAGAGTTTCATCGAAGATTCTTTTGCAAGCTCATTTAGTACCGTATCGTTCAAGTCGGTAATATTGTTTGAGTTCATGTTTGGTACTGAGATCACTAGATTCCCTTCACAAGTAACAAACTTTGATATTACCGGAAGCTCAACAACAAGTTCCGCCTTTGATTGTGTGAAAAGAAAAATTGAATTAACCGGCTGATGCAGAGTGTTTACGAATTCAGCCTCGGGGACAATACTTGTAAGGCGAGCTCTAAAATGCATCGGTTCATTTATTAGTTTAACTTTTATTCCAGTTGCCAACCTAAAAGTTGTATTCAAAGCGTTCTGATTTGGAGAATACATGTTCTATTCCTTTCTAAAGGATTAGACGAAAAAAGTAATAGAAAGGTTATGATATTGTATTAACTATTGTTGAAATGTTGTCGAGGGAAAGAACCCCGGCTTCAGAGAGCCGGGATTGATTTAGCGTGACTAATTGTTAATTGGAGTTGAAGTAATTCTATCCGGTCCAATTACCATTGTAGCTTGAACTGAGCTTGTTCCGTTATTTCCGTTCTCATTGCCGGTACCAACTATCGTAACTGTTTGAGCGGCTACGGTTGCGGAATAAACACCGTTGCCGGTTGTATCAAGAGAAGCCGGAATTGCCCAACTTGTAAAAGTATTGCCGCCGCCGCCAAGCGCTGTTGGTTTTCTGTAATATTGCTGTGCAAGAGAAGCTAAATTAGTTAAATCTGAGATTACCGCATCTCTATTTGCTTGAGAACTGCTTGCTGTGAATACATTAATTCCTACCACAACTGCGATTCCCACTATGATAACACCAAGAACGATTAAAAGTAACTGTTGCTGACCCATTATGTTGCTCCTTTATTGTTTGGGATACATAACGCAATCAGTGTACCGAATAGTTAGACAATATCGGATAAGAATTTGCAATTGGCAGAAATAGATAAGAAAGTTTTACGTGTTAGATTTACTTAGGATAAAACTGGAAGCGACGACATGTTTATTAAAACAAAGAACTCACGCTAGGTGAGTTCTTTGGCAAGTAGTGGGAATGCTATTCCCATGTTTATTAATAATTATACCTTTCGGCACTTCGAATATAATTCTCGTAGGAGAAAAATGAAAGATTAATAACGTCTTCCGCCACCGGAACCGCCATAACCTCCTCTTCCACCACCGCTGCCGCCGCGTCTATTAGAATCATTCTTAGGGCGAGCTTCGTTAACTGTAATCTTTTTGCCTTGAAGATCTTTAGTATTAAGTTCTTCAATAGCTTTAGTGCCGGCAGGTCTTTCCTTCATTTCAACGAAACCGAAACCTTTGGATTCCCTTGAAAACATGTCGCGAATGATATTAACACTTACTACAGTTCCATATTCCTTGAAGAGTGCTTCTAAATCATCTTCTTTAACTTGCTTTGCTAAGTTTCCAACATAGATATTCATTTACTACTCCTTTATGATTGTTTTCCAAGCAAATTATTACAAGCAGATACACTAATGGTAAGTGCTGTTTTAGGAATCGAGAAAATGATAAAAAAGTAAAGGAGATGGTTTGTTTACCGAATTATCGAGTCGTATGTAATAAAGTGCTATGGAAAGTTACAAGAATTATATTCTTGCACGATTAGTTTACAATGGTAAATATACTGTTTAATAAATGAGATAGCTGAAAAATTTAAAAATAAAATATAATGGACGAATTTCGTAAAGAATCCGCAATTTTAGAGTGAGATAAACTCTACTACAATTTATAAGATATTAAATAACTCACGTTACGCATGAGTTGAATTACGTGAATTATTTTTAGTGAAACTTGGTGTTTTAGTGCCTTTGTGGCTTAATTTCTTATCTTTTCTTTTGCCACCAAGTCTCAAAGACACTAAGAAGTCACAAAGTGC
>DAIEQT010000204.1 GCA_027347545.1 Ignavibacteria bacterium
GGGTCAACACTCATCCAAGTAAAAAACTGATCACGTTTCAGCAAATCATTATTTACTCTTTTGGGAGCGCTCCATGTTTTTCCGCCATCTGTAGACTTAGCTAGAAAAATATCTGTATCACCGTTTATTTGATCTGACCAATTTATGTAAATGTTTCCGCGGTATTTTGAGTTACTAATATCGCTGCCGGTGATTGGCATCCCGTTACATCTGTTAATTCCATTTATGCTAAACGCCCATCCGCCATAAAGTGAAGAAACTTTTACATCACTGCCAAATGTAACACCACCGTCAGTTGATTTATCAAACATCAATCCAGCCGGACCGGACCAGCTAAGATAAACTTCACCGTTTGGTCCAACAGCCGGAACGCAGCCTTCAACTGTGTTATCATCATCAATACAATCGCCGCTTCTAGTATTTATTCTAATTGGTGATGACCATGACTGACCGCTATTAATAGATTTTGAAACCAAAATTCGTGTGCTATCCGACTTAGAACTACTTCCATATTTATCAAACTCAGTCCAAGCCATGTAAAGGTTATTCTTAAATTTCGAATCACTAAGATCAACGCCAATCCATTCTTTATCTTGTTGCTTAACAGGAGGTGCGTAACCAACTCCTACATCGTAATCCCAATCGGCTCCGTTAGTAGCTGATCTTTGCACAACTATTCTATCAATCCAATATCCGTTTCCAATATTTCGTTGATCTGATAAATGTCCGTAATACAGATAGCCATTCAAATCGTAAACCAAACATGGATCGCCGTAAACCCGCCAAATAGAGCTCATTTGTTTTTGAGTCCAGGTTCTACCTTCATCTGCAGATGTATATAATAGGTTTAGATTAGAGCCGGCAGCGATAAAACTTGGATTTGCCGGATTAATTGTAATAGAAACTTCATTTGGCTGGCTCGCAGAAGTAGAACTCACGCGAACGTTTTTGAATTGCGCGAACGTAATCAAGTTGGTTAAAGCTATTATCGCTAAGACTTTTTTGAAGTTCATAAGCTCTTTGCTTTTGAGACGCCAAATCAGCCTCGTTTAGACCGAGTCTAGGCGGGTATGGTGTCTTTAAGAAAATTTAGATTTCCCGTAGGTGGATGTCGCATAATTAATGAATCAAAAATATATCTGCGAAAATCAGTTGAATCTGCGTCATCTGCGTGCCATTAAGGATTAAAAAATTAATTATGCGACAGCCATCGTAGAGACCTTCCGTGGAACGTCTGCTTTCGCTTTTGAGACGGCTCACCTCTCTACATTACATTACAATTCCAGTTCTTCTTGCTGAGATTTTTTGCTTTTGCAAGGTAAAACTGATGCTACTAATTCTTACTTACTCTTGCTCTTGACCTTAATCTTGATCGCATTCTTTCTTCACTAAGCAGATCAAGATTATGAGTAAGAGTAAGATCAAGAAGATAAGCTGAGATTTTTACTTCCAAAATCGTAAATCGTATTTCACAATTGTACTTACAACTTCTACTGCTGCTGTTTAGTTAACTCTCTCATTTCTTTAATTGCTTGATCGAGTCCAACAAAAACTGCGCGGGCAATTACTGCATGACCGATACTTACTTCATCAATTTCCGAAATAGCTACAAAATCTTTCATGTTGATGTAGTTTAATCCATGTCCGGCATTAACACCAAGACCAAGTTTCTTAGCATGTTTAGCTGCAACGCGAACTCGCTCGAGTTCATCGAAAAGTTCTTCTTCGCCAACAGCGTTTGCGTAATGTCCGGTGTGGATTTCAATAAAGTCAGCATTTATTTCAGCAGCCGCATCAATTTGATTTATATCCGGCTCGATAAAAAGTGAAACTGTTATTTCAGCTTCGTGCAAACGGTCTATCGCATTTTTAATCTGCTTGATATTATCAATAACATTTATTCCCCCTTCGGTAGTTAATTCTTGGCGGCGCTCCGGGACAATAGTAGCAAGTTCCGGCCGGATGTCGCATGCAATATCAATAATTTCGTCAACGGCAGCCATTTCAAGATCGAGCTTAGTTGTAATTAACTCGCGCAGCAATCTTACATCGCGCTCGTTAATGTGGCGCCGGTCTTCTCTAAGATGAACAACTATTCCATCAACTCCAAATTGTTCTGCCATTAATGCAAATGTTACCGGATCAGGCTGAACTTCGCCGCGAGCGTTTCTAAGTGTTGCAATGTGATCAACGTTTATGCAAAATCTCATCTTTTCCTCTTACTATTTTTGACGTGAAATTAAAAATTTTTGACAGCAGAAACCTTTTTACTTTTTGAACTCCGCGCCTTAGCGTCTCTGCGGTAAATTTTTTGAAAAAATAACCGCCAAGTCACAAAGACGCAAAGAGAACTAGTTTAGCAACTTGATAGAGCCAATAGAAGCTTTTATTGCCGGAGTAACAGTTTCTTCAGAATCCTTTCTAAACGAATATTCAAGCTGAATAATTTGCCCGCTACTGTTTTGGAAAAATAGCTTGTTTCCCGTAAGATTTTCTTTATCAAACTTAATTACGGTAAAAGCTATCCGCGAGTGAACGAAAGAATGCATGGACAAATTTGAATTCTTATACTTGGTCGAAAGCAATCCTTTGTAAAAGTTTATGTGGCTGCTCGTTGCTACAGTTGTATCTGTTGAGCTCACTTTGCCGCAGCTTAGAATGGAGCCGTTAGCTTTATCAAAGAATACATAAACCGGCTCGTATATAAATCCATCACTAGGATTATTTCTGTTTTCAATTTTCTTGGAAAGTGAAGAAGGTGTTAAGTCCCAATCAAGAGGCGGATTAAATTTAATACCCAGCACGTCGTCGCTTATTTCAATACCAATTTTTGTTTTATCAGATGAATAAAGATTTGCCGCTTCTTCTTCCGGGCTCTTTTTTCCGCCGCAAGAAACCAAAAGATATCCGGCGAAAAGTAAGATTAAATATCTGAGTTTAATAATCTTCATAACTTTTGAATTGTTCCTACTGACAAATATAATTATCTTTGGATAGAAACGGATAGCAACATGAACATTTTAATCACATTTCAGAAATTAACGGGCAGAAAAAATTTGAAGAATTTCCTTTCTTCCCGCTTCGAACAAGTCTTCTAAGCTTTACCCATCACCTTTTTATACGATAATTAACTGGCAACAATTTTTTCATTGAGGTATTACGATGGGTACATCAACATTAGAAATAACAAACGTTTCAGCTAACGAAGTTCATTCCACACTCGCTAAAAGAATGCTTGTTGATGGCTTCGACTTTGTATTAGATATTAAAAGAAGCCACGGCTTAACTTTGATTGATGAAAAAACCGGCGATGAGTATTTAGATTTCTTTTCATTCTTTGCATCTTCGCCGCTTGGGATGAATCATCCAAAATTAGATACGCCGGAATTCCGTGAAGAACTTGCAATTGCTTCACTCAACAAACCTTCCAACTCAGATATTTACACAACTCAGATGGCAAACTTTGTAGAAACTTTCCAGCGCGTTGCTGTCCCCGATTTTATGAAGCATTTGTTTTTTGTTGATGGCGGAACTTTAGCAGTCGAGAATGGATAGAAGATTGCATTCGATTGGAAAGTAAGAAAGAATTTCATTCGCGGTTACAAAGAAGAACGGGGACAACAAGTAATCCACTTCCGCGAAGCATTTCATGGTAGATCGGGTTATACAATGTCGTTAACCAACACTGATCCGGTTAAGATTGCCCACTATCCAAAATTCAACTGGCCAAGAATTGTAAATCCAAAAATTAAATTTCCGGTTGAAGAAAACTTGAGCGCAATTATAGCCCTTGAAGAACAAGCGATAGATGAAATCTATTTAGCCATCAAAAACAATAAAGATGATATTGCTGTTTTGATTATCGAACCGATTCAAGCCGAAGGTGGAGATAATTTCTTCCGCAAAGAATTCCACCAAAAGCTGCGCGAAATAACCGACGAGAATGAAATTCTGCTTATGTACGATGAAGTTCAAACCGGAATTGGAATGACCGGCAAAATGTGGGCTTACGAACATTATGTTCAGCCCGATATTATTTCGTTCGGCAAGAAAGTTCAGATTTGCGGTGTTATGGTGAACGGCAGAATTGATGACATTTCCGAAAATGTGTTTAAGAAATCCAGCAGAATAAACTCAACTTGGGGCGGAAACTTAACCGATATGGTTCGCTCTAGAAAGAACTTTGAAGTTATTGAAGAAGAAAATTTGATTGACAATTCAAGAATCATGGGTAATTATTTATTGCAG
>DAIEQT010000205.1 GCA_027347545.1 Ignavibacteria bacterium
ACATTGGTTGGTACACTTCATAGTGGTTTTCCATACACTCCTTCAATCTCCAGAGGTGAATCAACCGGAGGAAATGCCTACAAAGGTTACAGAGAAAATATAGAGAGAAGACCAACTACAATTAATTTTGATCTGCGCTTATCTAAATCATTTAGAATTGGAGATTTTGCATTTAGCGCTCTCTTGGATATTACAAACTTATTAGATACACGAAACGCTGTTAACGTTTTCTCAGACTCCGGTTTACCAAACTTTACGATGGATGAATTTTTGAATAGAGATAGATTGGTTGAAGTTACTAATTCCCAAGAATACTACTACAGACCCGGAATGTACAGCAATGCCCGCTACATTAGTCTTGGGTTACGTTTGAGTTATAAATAGAGAGGTACTGAAATGAGAGATATAAGAATTTTGAAAAAAGTTGTAATAAGCTCTAAGATGCCAAAGATGATTATGTTGATGGCAATTATCAGTACAACGCTTTTTGCAACTCAAAACAACGCGCAATCTATTGCAAGAGTTGGTTCTACTGCCGCACCATTTCTAAAAATTGGTGTTGGCGGCAGAGCACTCGGTATGGGCGATGCTTATACAACTCTAGCGGAAGATATAACCGGAATGTATTGGAATCCGGCTGGAACTGCTGAAATGACTAAGATGCAATTGATTGTTAACCATTACGATTACCTTGCAGATTTGTATTTCGATTACGGTGCGTTCGCAATTCCTATTGAGAACATTGGAACTATTGGCGCTTTCATTGGTCATTTAGGTATGCCGGATATTGAACGCACAACTATTTCAGCTCCAAATGGTACCGGCGAAAAAGTTTCTGCCGGATCAATTGTTATTGGCTTAAGTTATTCGCGGGCGCTTACAGACCGTTTCTCTTTAGGCGGCAACGTTAAACTTGTAAGTGAAACTATTTGGCACTCAACTGCTTCAACTTTTGCGTTTGATATTGGTGTTCTATATAGAACGTTTTTCAATAATGTCCGTATCGGAATGTCAATCAGCAATTTTGGCAGCGACATGCAGATTGAAGGAAGAGATATGCTGGTTCAACACGATATCAATTCTGCCTTCGCTGGAAATAATGAGAATCTAAATGCTTACTTGGATACAGATAAATTCCCACTTCCAATAGTTTTCCGTTTTGGCATTTCCGCTAACATTGCAAAAGACTTTTTGAATTCTACCGAACATGATTGGATTATTTCTGTGGATGCAGTTCATCCAAATGATAATAAAGAGTATTTAAATTTTGGCACCGAAGTAAAATTGTACAACATGATTTCGCTTCGTACCGGATTTAGACAGCTATTGCTTGAGCAAAGAGAAGGTGGTTTAACATTCGGTTTTGGTGTGGATTTAAGTGTGATGAATGTAAATCTAAAAGTAGATTACGCAAATGTTGATTACGGAAGATTAGATCACCAAAACAAATTCTCACTTATTTTTTCATTTTAGTTATTGATTAGGAGCTATTCTAATGAAGATAAAATTAATACTCTGCTTCGTTGCTCTAGCATTTGGATCGAATGTCTTTGCACAAGATAACTTATATGGCGATGTAAAAAACCGAGCAAAGAATGTTCACGCGGGCAATTTAGTACGAATTACATTTCATAATAATGGAAGACTTGGCAGTGTTAAAGGTGATCAAACACCAGCATACACTGGTGAATGGCCAATCGGTAGCGGCAAAGTTCAAATGGGCAATACTTCTGCTTATGTTATGAGCGAAATGAGATTACCAAAACCGGGAACGGACTCGCTGGTTGTTGTTACTCCGGCAGTGTTTTGCGAAGGTTGGGACCCAAACATTTTCTCTCATGATAAGCTAGGCCGCTTTCAAGGATTTGAACCGCTGCCGGGATTTTATAGTATAGCACAAAAAGAAAAAGATCCAAATCATGCTGTTGCTATGAGCCATCAAGCTTATACATGGCCGGCTAGCTGGCCCGATAAAACAACAGATGTTATTGATGCGGGTTGGAAAAACCATTGGAACGGTTACTTTGGTAAAGATCAAAAAAATGCTGATGAAGAAAGCTATTATGTGATGGATGATAACCAATATGATAAAAAGTTGAAAGCATTAAGTCTTCCACTGCCAACCGCAGATCCAATAAGGTTAGGATTAGGATTGAGAGTTGGAGTAAGAGGTTTGCAATGGTCTAATCCGGATGCGGAAGATTGTATTTTCTGGTTATATGATATTAGAAATTTCGGAAAACTCACGTTAGATAAAACTCTTTTTGGAACAAACGTTGGCGCATCGAGCGGAGCTTCGCTTACCATAAGCGGAAGCGATTATGATGATGACGGCTCAAGATTCTACCGCGAAAAAGGTTTAGCTGTAAACTTCGATCTTGATAACTTGGGAGTTGGCGGTTACTCGCCGGTTCCTTGGGTTGGGTTTGCTTTCTTAGAAAGTCCGGGCAATCCCTACGATGGAATTGATAACGATGGCGATGGAAATAATTTTGCGAAAACCGGCGGTGGTACCGGAAAGATTATTACCGAAGCTGACTTTGTAAAAACTTATGCGGTTAATGAACCAATTGTACTAATTGATTACGACAGCAAATTATTCACACGCAAACTTTCTACAATGCCGGCTGCGGGTGTTAGCATTACTAGAAATGGAATTAAATATTCTTTTAAACCAAACGCTCCGCTGATTGAAATTGAACGTGATGGTATAGACAATAATTTAAACGGATTGATTGATGAAAGTGATGGTTCGATGACACCGGATTCCGTAAAATATTTTCTCTATATCAAATCCGATGTTAACAACAGAGATTATTTAGCGATTGATTATTTCACAGGCGCCGGAACAGCAAATTTACTTATAGATGAAAGACGTGACGATGGACTAGATAACGATGGTGATTGGAATTCTCAATTTGATGATGTTGGACTAGATGGTAAGCCGGCTACTGGCGACTATGGTGAAGGAGACGGCGTTCCTACTCCTGGAACAAGCGAATTACCCGGCGAGCCAAATGTTGATAGAGTTGATGTTGACGAGTCCGATCAGATTGGATTAACAAGTTTCAAGTTCTATAAATACTCATCTCTTACTTACAGCAACGATGATCAAATGTGGGATTACTCGCGTCCCGGTTATTTTGATAACAAAACAACAGAAAGAGCTGATTATGATTACGTATTCGCTTCGGGATATTTTCCTCTAAGACCGGAACAAAAAGAATTTTTCTCCTTAGCAATGTTATATGGTTGGGATGAAACTGACATTCTTAGAAACAAAGATGTTGTACAGAAGATTTATGACAGCAACTACAATTTTGCAATGGCTCCAAATAAACCAAAAGTTACAGCGATTGCCGGAGACAGAAAAGTAACTTTGTATTGGGATGAAGGATCTGAAGCCAGCTTCGATAGATTTTTGAAGACTTATGATTTTGAAGGATACAAAGTTTACAAATCTTCGCATTATACCTTTGGAGATGCAGGCTCTATCACAGATGGATTAGGATATGAAAGATTCAAAAAGCCAATTGCTATCTATGATAAAATTGACAGCGTTTATGGTTTCTTTCCAAAAGATTTTGGAACCGGAGTTTTATTCAATTTAGGAAATGAATCCGGATTAGTTCACAGCTTTGTTGATAATGATGTGCAGAACGGAGTAAAATATTATTACGCAGTAACTGCATTTGATAAAGGAGATGCAGAAAAGAATATTGGGCCAAGCGAAACTACAATATATTTAAATGTGGACTTAGCCGGTAACATTGTGCTTTCGGAAAACGTAGTAATTGCTACTCCGCAGGCACCAGCTCTCGGTTACGAGCAACCTAAATTTGATCTTCAGCCAACTCTGCAAGGATCTGGTTCAACCAACGGTTTTGTTGGTGTTACGTTAATTGATAAAGAGAAATTTAATAAGGATGAAGAATATTCGATTCAGTTCTTAGATCAGTCTATGGATAAACGCGATAACGACTTGAATGGAAAGATTGATGGAAAAGATTCCAACGAACTGCTGCCAAATTTAACAACCGGTATGGTGCTAAAAAATCTTACCACAAATGCAGTTTATGATACGGTATGGATTAAAGAGTATGCAAAAGTTGGTACTAGTTTTTATGAAACAAAAAATATGTACGAAGATAATGATGGCGACCCC